>CAYMWA010000025.1:15395-31076 GCA_964393795.1 uncultured Roseivirgaceae bacterium | reverse complement strand
ACCCTATGGAAGAAGTTAATTTTGACCTCGAAGAGAAATTCCTCAAAGCAGATGCCTTAATCGGCGAGAACCGCCTCAGCGAAGCAGCAAAATTACTGGAGAACATATTGTCGGATGCCCCGGATTTTGGCAAAGCCCACAATCACATGGGGTGGTTATTTGAAACAAAGTTTAAAAACTTACATCGCGCCGAAGAACACTACCGTCTTGCTCTGAAATTTAACCCTGACTATACTGCTGCTTATTACAACTACGCTTACCTGCTGTCCTCACTCCGGAAATTCGACGAACTTGAGCAGCTGCTCAAGGAATGTATCAACGTACCGGGCATCAACTACGCTACCATCTACAATGAGTTCGCGCTTATGCGTGAAATGCAGGGCGAAATTGACGATGCCATCCACTACTTCAAGTTACACATCAAGAATTCATTTGATCTGAAAAGCATCGAGACTGCATCCGAAGCCATTCAACGTTGCGAGCGTAAAAAACAATTGCTCGGTGGCGGACGATAGCTGCATCGGAAGCGCAGCGGCTCAATCGGCTTCGAGTGCTTCCAGTATTTCGCCCAGCTGATCGTAATTGGTGATGCCAGGTCCCCGGGTTTCGGGCCCTTCAAGTTCAAAACCTTTGAAGCAACCTTCTTCCATGTCCTTTTCCAGGACGGCGATGGAGGTTGTTTTTTTAATGACCGGGTACGCGGCAGCAGCAACGTCACTGCACGAAGCGTTTTCGTCGACGAGCAGATACGCGATGGGCGCGCCCGCCTCGCGGATGGTGTCGATCTCTCCCGCGCGCACACCTGCGATAATGCAGGGAAGCGTCAGTGTGTCAGCGAACTTTGTGTATTCATCGTAAGTGAGTTCCAGGTAGTCGGGTGCGTAAGCTTGCATCACGGCTTCAAGTTGCGCCGCATCTGTAAGTCCGTAAAGCTCGGCGACGATACCCGGCCCGGCAATCCAGCCGCGGATGTCCTGATACTCCTCTGGCGCGATGTGGTGCTCGGACCCGGGAATGGCGCGAAAACCGAGCAGTTCCACGCCCATACCGGAGCAATAGCGGGCATCACTGAGATTCGACAGATGACTTACTTTTACAAGTGTTTTGAGGGGCATATCAGAAAGAAAAATATCTTTGTTGATGTTACGTTTTGGATTCAGGTGCTGATTTACAGAAAACCCCTTAACCGTTGAAGCATTTCCTTAAATATTTAAGTTTGTTGGCCGTCGTGGTAGCGTGTGAGGGGGACGAGGGAATTAGACGTGATTACGGAGCCGATTATTTTCCGGTCGAGACAGGAATGTACCGGATCTTCGATGTTGAGGAGACGCGGTATGCCTTGGGTATGGCGCCGGAAGTTGTCCGGTATGAACTGATGGCGGTTGTTGTCGATTCCTTTCCGTCTGACGACGATCGGATCACGTTTGTCATTCATCGCAGCACGCGGGCGGACGACACAAAGGCGTGGGAGCCGCTCAACACCTGGTCAGTGAGAAGCGATGAGGAGCGGGTGGTGGTGTCAGAAGGCAACGTTCCTTTTGTGAAACTTGTGTTTCCCCTGGCAGCGAAAGCACACTGGGATGGAAATGCTTTCAATACACTCGGGCCCGATGAGTATCTGGTTACTTCGGTCGATCAAATCGCAGAGGTCAACGGAACGACTTTTGAGCATACGGTGACCGTGGAACAAGAGCGTAACCTGGATGCCGTAGTGTTCCGCGATGTTCGCACAGAAATATATGCCCGTGGTGTTGGCCTGATCTACCGGGAAAGTATACAATTGGAATATTGCACGGACGATTCATGCCTTGGGCAACAAAAAGTTGAGCAGGGACTGGCACGGAAAATAACCATCAAGGAATATGGCAAGCACTAAGCGTCTCCCCGTTATCGTCTTGCTCGTGTGGATGTCGTGCACCGCTTATGCACAGGAAAACCGGTACATGGTCTTCTTCACCGACAAGGACGGCGTTTCGTTTACCGTCTCTAATCCCGGTGAATTCTTGTCGCCCAAAGCGATCGATCGACGGATGATGCAGGGTATCAGCATCGTTGCCCAGGACTTACCTGTGAACCCGTTATACGTGAGCGGCATCCGGGATGCCGGTGCCAGCACTTTCTTTACGACAAGGTGGATGAACGGTGTGCTGGTGGAGTGCGAGCCGGAAGTGCTCACGGCGATCGAAGCGCTGCCTTACGTTGACCGGGTCGAATATGTCGCACCTCACGCGCAATTGCAGGCAGGTGGGCGTCGGGCGTCCAGCCTTCGACGCAAAGCCAATCATGCAGGAGGGGAGACCGGAAGCCAACTTCAAATGCTCGGCCTTCAGGACATGCATGCGAGTGGTGTTACGGGTGAAGGCGTGACCATCGCCATCCTCGACAGCGGTTTCCCGGGCGTTGATATGTTGCCCGCCTTCTCACACATTGTTTCCAACGATCGGCTTGTTACAGAGGTCTCGTATGACTTTGCACACAACTCCCATGATGTTTTCGGCTATGACGGTCATGGCACGGAAGTGCTCTCCGTGATGGGTGCACTGATCCCGGACGCCTTTACGGGAGGCGCATATGACGCCACATTTCAGCTGTTCATCACCGAGGATGTTCCTACTGAATACCGTGTCGAAGAGTACAATTGGTTGTTTGCTGCCGAAAGAGCGGACAGCGCAGGTGCTGATATTATCCATTCGTCGCTTGGCTATTATGATTTCGACGATGCCAGCATGAATTATAGCCGCGAGGATATGGACGGCAAGACGACGGTGGTCAGCCGGGCAGCGCAATGGGCGGCAGACAGGGGTATACTGGTGATCACGAGTGCGGGAAATGAGGGCAATATTGCTTCGTGGCGCATCATTACAGCGCCGGCGGACGCTCAAGGCGTGCTCGCCATTGGCGGCGTGAACAGCAACGGCCAAAAGACGGGTTCGAGTTCGATAGGTCCCTCTGCTGATGGCCGCATCAAGCCTGACCTTGTCGCTTTGGGAGCCAGCGTGAAAGTTGTCAAGCAGAACGGCCAGATCTCGACCGCCACAGGGACCTCCCTGGCCGCCCCGTTGGTCACGAGTCTGGCCGCCGGGGTGATGCAGCGATACAACCAACTCACCAACACGCAAGTCATGGACCTGCTTCGGCAGACGGCATCCCAGGCAAACCAGCCCGACCAGTTGCTCGGCTTTGGTATCCCGAATTTTCAGGCGGTCGTCAACTTCCTTGAGCAGACGCCCCAGGAGCATCCGTTTGAAGTTTTTCCCAATCCGCTGCTGCAAGACACGCTCATCATCAGGCCCTTCGATCCAAACGTCGTTCAGTCTTGCGAAATCCAGTTGGTCAACGGTCAGGGTGCCATACTGCGCCGGCATACGGTGCACTTCGACTGGCTTAACCGCACGTATAGGGCCAACTTCGCGGGAGTACCTGCCGGCGTTTACTACGTGCGGATCCTCCACGAAAAAAGCAAACACACCTTTAGGGTTGTCAAGTTGTGAGGAGCCAATACTTCCGTACTTTTGCGGGGAAGCCTTGCAAAGGCCCAAGCCTCACGCAAAGCACGCAAAGGCGCAAAGGTTGGGTTATTTGGTGCGTGAATGAACGGGCGTGCAGATCTTATGCACAGCAAGCTAAGGCGCAACCTCACGCAAAGGCGCAAAGGACGCAAAGCATGCAAAGAGGAATGTTTATCTCTCGCTCTTAGCGTGCAGTACACACGGCTTGCTTGTGCATGCGCAAAAAAAATAATCCTTTGCGATCTTTGCGCCTTTGCGTGGGGAGGTGTGAGGTTGCAAGGATGCTTTTTGAATAAGCACTAATATCTTTCTAATGTCAAAATCACCTATTGTCGCACCTTCGGTCCTGTCGGCCGATTTTGCAAACCTTGAGCGTGACGTGCGCATGCTGAACGAAAGCGCGGCAGACTGGATCCATGTGGATATCATGGATGGCGTATTCGTTCCCAACCTTTCGATGGGGCTGCCTGTCGTGGAGGCGATTCAGCGGCATGCCGCAAAGCCCCTCGACGTGCACCTGATGATCGTCAAACCTGATCGCTATGTGCCAGCTTTCCGGCGAGCAGGAGCGGCCAGCATTTCTGTACACATCGAAGCTTGTCGCCACTTGCATCGCAACATTCAACAGATCAAAGACCTCGACTGCAAAGCCGGCGTGGCCATTAATCCACATACACCGGTGCGTGATCTTGAAAATATCATCCAGGACATTGACCTTGTATGTGTCATGTCAGTGAATCCCGGATTCGGAGGTCAGAAGTTCATTCCCCAGACCTTCAAAAAGATCCGGGCCCTCAGGGAGTTGATCACGGCTTCAGGATCGCACGCCCTGATCGAAGTGGACGGGGGTGTAAACCAAAGCAATGCAGCGCCGTTAATAGAAGCGGGCGTCGACGTGTTGGTGGCCGGAAATGTTGTTTTCAGTGCCGATGACCCGAAGGCAGTGATCAAATCCCTCAAGGAGACCGCGCCGGCGCGACTTGTTTGACCATAACAACGGGCCTTGCCATGCGCACGCCCACACACCGGCAGGCAGCTGCAGGGACCGGCAAAACCGGCAGGGTTTTTGAACTTTTCAATAAAAGCACTTATGAATCGCATTGTCCTGATCTTCTTGCTATTGACTTTTGCCGCCTGCCAGACCCGGAAAGTGACCCGGCTGGATCCGTCGACGGAGATAGACCTCAGCGGTCGTTGGAACGATACCGACTCCCGAAAAGTGGCTGATCAGATGATATATGACCTTTTCGATTCGGATTCGTTCAAGAAATACGCGGCGAGCCGCGATAAAAAGCCAGTGATCGTTGTGGGTACCATCCGTAACAAGACCGCGGAACACATCGATGCCGACAACTTTGTGAAGAAGTTCGAGGTTGTCATCCACAATTCAGGCGTAGCCGATCTGGTGGAGTCGAGTGCGTTCCGCGATAAGTTGCGCGTGGAGCGGCTTGAGCAGCGCGAATTTGCCGACCCTTCAACGGTCAAGGAAATGGGCAGGGAAATCGGAGCAGACCTGATGTTGTTTGGTGAGATCACCTCGGAAACAGACGCGTATAACAACCGCCGGGTTGTCAACTATATCACCACGCTCTTCCTTACCGACGTTGAAACGAACCGACGTGTCTGGTATGGGCAGAACGAAATCAAGAAGTTCGTCAAGAATTGACCTTTCGATGTGAAGCTTTCGATGGTGGCTGACCACATGCGTGCCGCTACCAATGCTTTACTATGCGAACACCGATGACTTACGACCCCGATGGTGCGAATGAAACATACCCATATCGTTGCCTGGCTGGTGCTTGCCACCCTGGTGTCATCGTGCGCAACCTATTACCAGAAGCACTACGACTTCAATTCAGAATTCGAGAAGGGCGATCTGTCCGCCGCCCTCGAAGTACTGCAAAAAAAGGAGTCGCTTGCCAACAGCAAGAGCCAGTTTTTGTACTTTGTCAACAACGGGCTACTGCTTTCCCTTCTTGGCAAGTATGAAGAAAGCAATACCTTCTTTGAGAAAGCCTGGGTCTTCGGCGAGGACTACCGGATCAACTATATTAACGAGGCAGCGAGCTACCTGACGAACCCCAACTTCAGCATCTACCGGGGCGAAGACCATGAACACCTGATGCTGCTGTACTTTAAGGCCATCAACTACCTCAAAATGCAGAAGCCTGAGGAAGCGCTCGTAGAGTGCCGGCGTCTCAACATCCGGTTGAACCAACTCAGTGACAAGTACACATCCGAAAAGAAGTATCGACGCGATGCCTTCGTCCACAACCTGATGGGCATTATTTATCAATCCACGGGCGACTACAACAACGCCTTCATAGCCTACCGCAATGCGTTGGAAATCTACGAGGACGACTACCGCACGCTCTTTTCCGTTTCCGTGCCTGAGCAATTGAAGAAAGATCTCCTGAATACGGCATGGGCGACGGGGTTCACCGAAGAGTTTGAGGCCTACCGAAAACAATTCGGGATGACCGGCTACCAACCCGAAGTACCCGAAGCGGAGTTGGTGTTCTTTTGGCACAACGGGCTCGCGCCTGTCAAGAACGAGTGGAACATCACCTTTGTGGTAGACAAGCGGTCGGAAAACATGGTCGTCTTTACCAACGACCGGCTGGGTATCACCTTTCCGTTCCGGGTTGATGAGTCGCGTGAAAAATCGGACCTGCGCAGACTTGAATTTTTCCGTGTGGCTTTTCCGCGGTACGATGAAAGACCCGAGTACTACCAGCAGGCGAAACTGGAGACCGATAGCCTTGCTATTCCGCTGGAGTTATCGGAAGACATCAGCAGTATCGCATTTCATTCACTGCGCCAACGGATGATGCTCGAATTCAGCAAGGGTCTGTTGCGTGCTGCCCTGAAAAAGGCGACCGAACTGAGCATCAAGAAGGAGGACGAGGGGCTGGCTGCGCTGATCGGCGTTGTGAACGCCCTCACCGAAAAGGCGGACACCCGGAACTGGCAGACACTGCCGCACAGTATCTACTACGCGCGCGTCCCGCTAAGAGAGGGGATGAACGACGTGCGTTTTTCGATCGCCGCCCCCGGCGATGTTGCCGACTATCACTTTTCCTACAATGCCAGGAGGGGGGAAACACTTTTTCACACGTTCTCGTCGTTGGAAACGGGAGAGGGGCGTGGGGCGTGGTGATGGATGACTCACGGCTCACGAATTTCACCGCGGAGACGCAACGGCGCGGAGGCGCTGAGTTTTTATGATGGTTGTGCTGCTTGACGTCGGTGCGTTCGTTGGCTTCGTTTCACCAAAAGCTGCCTTTTGCAATTGGCCGACCCCACAAGTATGCCTGCGACCTCTGCGTCTTAGCGCCTTGGCGGTGAAAAGGCCTGGCGTACGATTTTAGAATGTGCCGGAATTCCCGTACCTTTAAACTTACGTGTAGTTGTCAAAGCCAAAATCTACCGTTCTGAAGCGCTTTTTTCCAATACTTTGCCTGATCATCGCCCTGACTGGCGGCACTTCGGTATTTGCGCAGTACCAGCGGGAGGGAGATGCTACGATTCCACTAGAGTATTTCTACATTGAACGGCAACACAATGGCTTGAGAACGCTTCTCAGTAAAGTGTATTTTAGCTTTAGCACCGGTTATGCCAACACTACTTTCCGGCATGACCTTGACGGTTTTGGTATTCTTCAACAGGCCGATGCGGCGCCCCTTATTTTTGACGGCGACAATGCCACTGTACGGTATTCCAACTGGACCAACGACGTCACGCAATACAATGACGCCGTGGCGCCTGGAGCGTTTAGTGTCAATTCCGATACCGCTGCCCTGGGGTTCAGGAGCAACGCCTTTGGGATACCATTGAAGCTCACCGCCCATATCGAATTTGACCGTTACCGGATCGGGGGTGGCTACGCATTGGATTATACCCGGGTAGGAGCGTTTGAGCCTGCCAATTTTGGCGATCAGATATCGTCTTATTCGCTTGAACGCCCCGGTCGCTTTATCAAGCACTACTTCGGCATGATCGGAGCGACCGTGTATCGCTACTACGAGTATACCCTCGTGGTAGACGCCAACATCGGTGGGTACAGTTTGGGCAACGACTTTGCAGCGAACCTGATGAACAAGAGTGTGTATGTCAACCTGGGGGCAAGTGTCGAAAGGCAGTTTTCAGAATATTTCCGGTTGTTCATCCGGCCTTCCTACGAGGTGAAGTCTTACAAACTGAGCATTCCCGAAACGACCCAAACATTGCATCACTCGGTCAACGCCCTGTATGTGAACGTCGGATTTACCTGGCGCCTGCCCGAATTAAGACGGTGCTTTCTCAAGTCGTGCCATGCACAGATCAACCATGCCCACGGCAACCGGGAATACCGCAGCCGCCGCCATCCCATCTACAAAAAACAGAACCCACACTACGGCGAAAACTACCCTGTGCTGATCAAATACAAGGGGAAAAACAAACGGAAACTCAACCCTTATTGAATTCCAGGCGTCTGGTCGAAAATTGCACATTTCTCACCCTGTCACTTACTACTTATCACTCAAAACTGCTAACTTTTTAGTATCTTGCGAGGCTGAAAAAAAGGAAAATCAGCAGTTAAATTTCGCACATAAATGGCAGAAGAAACCGGTGATTTGCCCCCTGCAAGGCAAAGCATAATTCCAATCAATATTGAAGATGAAATGAGAGGTGCCTACATCGATTATTCGATGTCGGTGATCGTCTCAAGGGCCCTGCCCGACGTACGGGATGGCCTCAAACCCGTCCACCGCCGTGTGTTGTACGGGATGCAGGAACTTGGCGTCAACTACAACAAACCTTATAAGAAATCGGCGCGTATTGTCGGGGAAGTGTTAGGTAAGTATCACCCGCACGGAGACTCGTCGGTATACGATACCATGGTGCGCATGGCGCAGGATTGGTCGCTTCGATACACACTTGTCGACGGCCAGGGAAACTTCGGATCGATTGACGGTGACTTTCCGGCGGCTATGCGCTACACGGAAGCGCGTCTCCGCCGCATCGCCGAGGAAATGCTTGCCGACATCAACAAGGAGACCGTCGATTTTCAACCAAACTTTGATGACTCGCTTACCGAACCGACGGTACTACCAGGCAAACTTCCCAACCTGCTGGTTAACGGCTCGTCGGGTATTGCGGTGGGGATGGCAACGAACATGGCCCCGCACAATCTGCGTGAAGTGGTGGACGGTATCACGGCCTACATCGACAACAACGACATCACGATTCCAGAGTTGATGAAATACATCACCGCCCCGGACTTCCCGACAGGAGGTATCATCTACGGTGTGGCCGGTGTTCAGGAGGGATTTCTCACAGGCCGGGGCCGTATTGTCATGCGCGCAAAAGCGGAGATCGTTACGAATGCCAACGGCAGGGATCAGATTATCGTCACCGAAATTCCCTATATGGTGAACAAGGCGATGATGATTGAGAAGACAGCCGCACTCGTCAATGACAAGAAGATCGAAGGCATTTCCGACATCCGCGACGAGTCAGACAGGGATGGCTACCGGGTGGTGTACGACCTGAAGAAAGATGCCATTCCCAACATTGTTCTAAACAACCTTTACAAATACACCCAGCTTCAGTCTTCGTTCGGCGTCAACAACGTGGCGTTGGTCAAAGGACGTCCGCAGACCCTGAATCTGAAAGACCTCGTCAAGTATTTTGTGGAGCATCGCCATGAAGTGGTGATCCGCAGAACGCAGTACGAGTTGTCGGAGGCTGAGAAGCGGGCGCATATTCTCGAAGGCTACCTTATTGCACTCGACAACCTCGACGAAGTGATCGCATTGATCCGCTCATCTGCCGATCCTGACACGGCGCGCGAAGGCCTGATCACCCGGTTCGGCCTTTCGGAGATTCAGGCGAAGGCCATTCTGGACATGCGGTTGCAGCGACTGACGGGTCTGGAGCGTGAAAAGATTCAGAAGGAGTACAAGGAAGTGATGGAGCTGATCGAAAAGCTGAGGGAGATCCTCGCTCACGAGCCGTTGCGGATGCAGATCATCAAAGATGAACTGGCAGAGCTGAGAGACCGCTACGGCGACGACCGCCGAACGGAGGTTGTGCCCAGCGACGACGACTTTACGATGGAGGATATGATCCCCAATGAGGATATGGTCATCACCATTTCCAATCAGGGGTATATCAAGCGCACGTCCCTGTCGGAATACAGAACACAAGGGCGCGGGGGTGTGGGCTCTCGGGGAGTTTCCACGAAGGAGGACGACTTCACCGAAAATCTCTTCATCGCGCAAGCGCATAACTACCTGTTGATCTTTACGGATCTGGGTAAGGTATACTGGAAAAAGGCGTACGAAATTCCGGAGGGGAACAAAACAGCGAAAGGACGGGCCATACAAAACCTGATCAATATCGAACCGGGTGACAACGTCCGTACCATCATCACTGTAAAGAACCTGCAGGACACGGAGTACATCAACAACAACTTTGTCATTCTTTGTACCGAAAAAGGGGTGATCAAGAAGACCAGCCTGGAGGCGTATTCGCGGCCGCGGCAGGGTGGCATCAATGCCATTACCATACACGAGGGAGACCGGCTGATCAATGCATCGCTGACCAACGGCCACAACCACATTGTGATCGCCAAGAGTGAAGGGAAGGCCGTTCACTTCAATGAATCACAGGTGAGGCCGATGGGCAGAACCGCCGCCGGCGTGCGCGGGGTAACGCTCGATTCAGAAACCGACAGGGTGATCGGTATGGTCTGTATCTCCCATGAGGATGCCAACCTGCTGGTGGTCTCGGAAAAAGGGTACGGCAAACGGTCGCAAATTGCGGATTATCGCATCACCAACCGCGGTGGAAAGGGCGTTAAAACCATCAATATCACCGAAAAAACTGGCAAACTTGTTGCGATTAAGGAAGTGGTTGATGACGATGAATTAATGATCATCAATCGTTCGGGTATCGTCATCCGGATAGAAGTCAGGGAACTGCGGGTGATGGGCCGTGCAACACAAGGCGTGCGGTTGATTAAATTAAATGAGGATGATCGCATCTCTTCTGTCGCAAAAATCCATAAAATTGAGGGAGAAACATTAACTGAACCACAACCATAAACAAGCACAAATGAAAAGAATACTTGTTCTGATGTTGATGATCATATCGGTAGCGCTATCTGCATCTGCACAGAAGAAAAAGAAGCCCAATATCAACCGGGCTTTGAAGTCAATGCAGGATGGCCAGATTGCCGAAGCGAAGGAAATGATCGACGATGCTACCACCTATGAGAAGACCATGAACGACGGAAAGACATGGTACTACAGGGGGCTCATTTACGCTACTATTGACACCTCTTCGAACGCAGCCATAAAGGCACTTGCCGATGAACCGTTCCAGACGGCCATGGAGTCTTTTGCGAAAGCGGACGAACTGGGGAAGGCAGGGTCGGAGTATTTTGTTACCTCGCCCGGCACAATCATGCCCGTGACAAAGACACAACAGATTGCACAGCTCGCCAACTTCTACCTTAACCGGGGCGCCAACCTTTACCAGTCGGACAGCCTTGAAGAAGCGCTGAAGAATTTTGAGAAAACGCAAGTGGTGATCCCTGAGGATACGACCGCGTACCTATACGCAGGATTTGTTGCCAATGCCCTCGACGACTATGACAAGAGCATCGCCAATTTCAGGAAGTTTATCGACTTCGGCGGCACTAACCCTGATGCCTACTCGATAATCATCAATACGTATAGCGGGCCGAAAGATGACAAGGAAAAGGCGCTGGAAGTGACACGTGAAGCAATGGCAAAATTTCCGGAAAACCCCGAGTTCCCCAAAGTGGAGATCGGCCTGTTGATTGACCTTGACAAGATATCAGAGGCCAAAACGGGACTGGAGCAGGCGGTGGCCAGGGAACCAGACAACAAGACCTTTCAATTCTATCTGGGCTATGTGAACAGCAAGCTGGAAAATTGGGAAGAAGCCAAGAAGAATTTTGAAGAGGCGTTGCGAATCGACCCTTCTTACTTTGATGCACAGTACTACCTCGCACAGATCTACCTCATCGACGCGAGCAAGATCCTCGACCAGGTGAAAAACCTTGGTATCAGCGCCGCTGACAAAAAGAAGCAGGCAGAACTCGACAAGGTGCTGGTTCAAAAATACAAGCTTGCCCTCCCGCATTGGGAAAAGGCCGAGAAGCTTAAGCCCAACGATCTTGATGTGCTCGACCGGCTAAGAACGATCTACTACTATCTCGGTGACGACGCAAACGAAAAGCGCGTCAGTCAGAAACTGAAGACGCTGAACGCCGAAGAGTAATCGTCATTCATTATTTATCCGGCAGGGACGCGCATCGCGTCCCTGCTTTTTTGCATCCCTTCCCATGACAAACACCGTTAAAACTGCACTGCTGTCGTATGGAATGTCCGGCGAAGTTTTTCACGTCCCGCTCCTGGAGGTTCACCAGGGATTTGAAATTGTGCGCATCATGCACCGGAACCCGGAGAAGCCTGTTCGGCACTCTTTTCCCGTAACCAGCGAATTGAATGAGATACTCAACGATGATGGGGTCGAACTCGTGATTGTGAACACACCTAACGACAGTCATTATGAATACGCGGCGGCGGCCCTCAATGCCGGCAAACATGTGATCGTTGAAAAACCGTTTACACTTACTACTTCCGAAGCGGATGCATTGATCGCGCTGGCGAAAAAAAAGAACAGACTGCTATCGGTGTTCCAGAACAGACGGTGGGATAGTGATTTTCTGACTGTACAAAAGGTGCTGTCGGAAAAACTGCTGGGGAAACTCGTTGAGTGCGAAATTCACTATGACCGGTTTAGAAACTATATAGAGCAGGGCACCTGGAAAGAAGAAGCGCGCCCGGGTACGGGCATCTTGTATAACCTCGGCTCTCACCTGCTGGACCAGGCACTGGTTCTTTTTGGTATGCCGCGATATCTCGACGGACGCATGGGCGTTCAACGACCAGGCGGTCGCGTCGATGACTTCTTCGATATCCGGCTCGAGTATGACGGTCTGCTTGTTATTTTGAAGTCAAGCTATCTTGTTCGTGAACAGGGGCCGAAGTACACGTTGCATGGCACACAGGGATCATTCGTAAAGTCTGGCATCGACCCGCAGGAGCAAGCGCTCAAAGACAAGAAGAAACCCGGTTCCGAAGGCTGGGGACAAGAAGATCGCGAATCGTGGGGTAAACTGAATACATCCATCGATGGAAAGAATATCGAAGGCCCATTCGAATCCGTGTCTGGCAACTACCTTGCATACTACGACAATATATTGAAAGCCCTGCGACACGGTCAACCGCTCGCTGTGACCGCTGAAGAGGGACGAGATGTCATTAAGCTCATCGAAGCCTGCCAGCAAAGCAGTCGCGAGCGTCGTGCCCTTCAGATGTGACATCGGCCTGCAACTTGAAATGCAACTGGTTTTTTGCGTTTTCTTTTTATATTGACGGCTTATTCGGTCGCCCTACAGGTTGACCGCCGCACAGGCTGTAATGATCTTCAATTGTTTAACACCATCGCTTCATTCATGACTACTAAAAAGGTAATGTTCGCCCTTTTATTCCTGGGCTGCTCTGCAGGCTGTATGGCGCAGGGCAAATGGGTAAAGTTATTCAACGGAAAGGACCTCTCGGGCTGGAAACAGCTTAACGGTAAAGCGAAATATGAAGTTGTCAAGGGGGAGATTGTGGGCACAACGGTATTCGGTGAACCGAACTCGTTTCTCGTCACAGAAGAAACGTATGGTGACTTTATCCTCGAACTCGACTTCCGGCTTGATGCGGAGATGAATTCGGGTATTCAGTTCAGAAGTGAAAGCAAGGCCGACTACAACAACGGGAGGGTACATGGCTACCAGATGGAAATTGATCCGTCGGCCCGCGCCTGGACGGGAGGGATTTACGATGAAGCCCGAAGGGGCTGGCTTTATCCGTTGGAGTACAACCCTGCGGGCAAGAAAGCGTACAAACCAGGCGAATGGAACCATGCGCGCATTGAATGTATCGGCAATGTATTGCGCATATGGATCAACGGTATCCCGACATCCAACCTGGTCGACAACCTGACGCCGCGCGGCTTTATCGCATTGCAAGTACACGGCATCGGTGACAAGAAGAACGAAGGAGAACAAGTGCGCTGGCGCGATATCCGGATTCAGACCAAAGACCTCAAACCGTCTCCGCCGGATTCCATTTTCGTGGTGAACCTTGTTCCGAATACCTTGTCAGAACAGGAGAAACGCAATGGTGTTTCCCTGCTGTGGGATGGTAAGTCCGCCGACGGCTGGCGAGCCTCGAAGCAGGATGCTTTCCCTGACGCGGGATGGACGATGAAGGATGGCGTACTCACGGTGCTGGCCGGCACCGAGAATCAATCGCGAAGGGGAGGCGATATCATTACCAAAGAGCGTTATGGTGCTTTTGACCTACAGTTCGAATTCCGGCTTTCAGAAGGAGCCAACAGTGGCGTGAAGTACTTCGTCACTGACAAGCAACCCGGTATTGGTCTCGAGTACCAGATCCTCGATGACGAGCGGCATCCTGACGCCAAACAGGGTGTAGTCGGCAACCGAACGCTGGCCTCACTTTATGACCTGATTCCATCGGTTAAGGTTCGCCGCGGCCAACGCCCGATCGGTGCATGGAACTCGGGCCGTATCGTAGTCTATCCCGACAACCGCGTCGAGCATTGGCTCAATGGCTACCTTGTCGTAGAGTATAAACGTGGAACACCTATCTATAACGCACTTGTTGCAAGAAGCAAGTACGCAAAGTATGAAGACTTCGGTATGGCGGAGACAGGCCATATCCTGTTGCAAGACCACGGCGATGAAGTGTCGTTCCGCAGCATTAAGATCAGGACGCTGAGATGAAGGCGAGAGGCGTGGTGCTGCTTGGCTGTGGGTGAGGCTAGCAGGGTTTGGGCAGCTTCTACGTGAGTCGTGAATCGTGAATCGTGAATCGTGAGACGTGAGACGTGAGACGTGAGACGTGAATCGTGAGACGTGAGTGGGGAGTGCTGTTTAGCGAAGTTCGAATTACGAATTACGAATTACGAATTTTGAATTACGAATTACGAATTTTGAATTACGAATTACGAATTACGATTGACGACTCACGACTACTCACGACTCACGACTCACGTCTCACGATAAAAGGAAACTAAAGCAAAACACATACATGATCAATCCACAAAAACTATTTGATATTTCGGGGCGGACTGCTGTCATCACGGGAGGCACGGGCGTACTCGGCAGTGCGATGGCCATTGGACTAGCCCGGGCGGGCGCGAATGTCGTCGTGCTGGGACGCAAGAAGGAAAATGGCGACAAAGTGTTGAAGCAGCTCAATGAGATCGGTGCCAAAGGGACATTCGTTCAGGCCGATGTATTGGATGCCGATGCCCTCGCCGCCGCACGCGAAACAATCCTGAAAACATACAGCACTATTGACATACTGATCAACGCCGCTGGTGGCAACATGCCGGGGGCGACGATCCTTCCGGAACAAAATTTCTTCGACCTCAAGATGGACGAGTTTCAAAAGGTGGTCGATTTGAATTTGATGGGTACGGTATTGCCGACCAAAATCTTTTGCGACGTCATGGCAAAAGCGCGGAAAGGTGTTATTGTCAACATCGCATCGATGACATCATTTCGACCAATAACACGCGTGGTCGGATACTCGGCAGCGAAAGCGGCGATCGACAACTTCACAGGTTGGCTCGCAATTGAGATGGCAAAAAAATTCGGTGAAGGCATTCGCGTGAACGCGATTGCACCCGGATTCTTTATCACCGAACAGAACCTCCGTCTGTTGACCAATGAAGACGGGTCGAATACCGCGCGAGGGCAAGCCGTCATCAACAACACGCCGTTCGGACGCTTCGGTGTACCAGATGAGTTGATCGGTACACTGCTGTGGCTCTGTTCTGACGCATCCGCCTTTGTAACCGGCGTCAATGTACCCGTCGATGGCGGATTTAACGTATACTGTGGAGTGTAGGAAGTGTTAAGTTTTAAGTTTTAAGTTTTAAGTAATAAGTTTTAAGTTTTAAGGAGTGAGTGCTGATGGGGGAGGGTGCCAGTTGCAGGTTGCAAGTTGCAGGTTGCAGGTTGCAGGGTTACAGCTCAGCGACCGGGGCACACACGAACACATTAACACAT
>CAYMWA010000025.1:0-15295 GCA_964393795.1 uncultured Roseivirgaceae bacterium | reverse complement strand
ACACACGAACACATTAACACATTTTCATGATCCGTTTAGAGCAAACATGGCGATGGTTCGGGCCCGATGATCCGGTTAGCCTTGCTGACATTCGACAGGCGGGCGCCACCGGCATTGTGACGGCATTACACCATATTCCTAATGGAGAAGTGTGGCCCGAGTCTGAAATACGAAACCGTAAGGCCATCATTGAGGCAGCGGGCCTGCGGTGGTCGGTGGTGGAAAGTATTCCGGTTCACGAAGACATCAAGAAAGGTAAACCGGGTAGCGAACGCTTTATCGAAAATTATAAGCAGAGTATCCGTCACCTGGCCGCCAACGGGGTGACTACTGTCTGCTACAACTTCATGCCGGTGCTCGACTGGACCCGCACTGACCTCGGCTTTGTTCTTGACGACGGTTCGAAGGCCTTGCGCTTCGACGCAATTGCGTTTACGGCGTTCGACCTGTTTGTGTTAAAAAGACCGGGGGCGGAAAAAGCGCATCCGTCAGAACGAATTGCACTTGCCGAAGACTTTATGAAGTCGGCCAGTGACGACGAGTTGCGCGCGCTGCAACAGAATGTTCTTGCCGGACTGCCAGGCGCGGAAGAAGGGTATACACTTGAACAGTTTCAGGCAGCGCTGGACGAGTACAAGCAAGTGGACGACCGGACACTTCGCCAACATCTGTATCACTTCATTTCGGAAGTGGCGCCTGTCGCGGAAAAAGCCGGCGTCAGGCTCACCATTCATCCCGATGATCCGCCGTTTCCGATTTTCGGACTTCCCCGGGTGCTCAGTACTGAGGCAGACGCTGTTGAATTGTTTGAAGCCCATACAGGTCCCGCCAATGGTTTGTGTTTTTGTACCGGATCCTTCGGCGTACGCGCCGACAACGACCTACCAGGGATGGTTGCACGACTCGGCGAGCGGATACACTTCATTCACTTGCGCAGCACCCTTCGTGATGAAGACGGAAGCTTTTTTGAAGCGGACCACCTGGAAGGTGACGTCGATATGCCAGCCGTGATGAAGGCGCTCGTCCGTCTTCAGCAGACAAGAAAAGCGTCGATTCCGTTTAGGCCGGATCATGGCCATCAGATGCTTGACGACCTCAGGAAGAAAACGAATCCCGGCTACTCCGCCATCGGTCGATTGCGCGGCCTCGCGGAATTGCGCGGTCTCGAACTTGGCATTCTCAGTACCATGAAATAAAATTTACCGATATGATCAACACTTCCAAAGCTTTTTGTGGCGAAGACTTCCTTCTTGAAAACGCCTTTTCCCAACACCTGTTTGAGCGGCATGCTGCCGGGATGCCGATCATCGACTATCACAACCACCTCTCTCCGAAGGATATCGCCGAAGATCGTCAGTTTACCAACCTCACCGAAATATGGCTGGAAGGCGATCACTACAAGTGGCGTGCGATGCGCACCAACGGTGTGGCCGAGCGCTATTGCACGGGCGATGCTGATCCACTCGAAAAGTTCATGAAGTGGGCGGAGACGGTTCCCTATACGATGCGCAACCCACTGTATCACTGGACACACCTTGAGCTGAAAAATTATTTTGGCGTCGACACACTTCTCAGCCCGTCCAGTGCGCGTGAAATCTACGAGACCAGTACGGCGTTGTTGCAGGAGAAGGACTTCAGCGTTCAAAACCTGCTGCGCAGAATGAAGGTCGAAGTGGTGTGCACGACCGACGACCCTACCGATTCACTCGAATACCATAAGCAGTTTGCTACACAGGGTTCGGATTTGAAGATGTATCCGACGTTCCGCCCGGACAATGTCTACGCTGTGGAAAATACAAAGCGCTGGATCGCCTATCTTGAGAAACTCGAAGCGTCTTCCGGTGTTTCAATCAAGACGTTCGCCGACCTCATGCAGGCGCTTTCTAAGCGCGTTGACTACTTTGACAGCCTGGGATGTCGCGCTTCCGACCATGGGCTTGAGCATCTCTACTACGAACCAGATGCCGTGGCAAAAGCGGAAGCGATTTTCACCAAACTAAGGAGTGGAAAGGAAGTCGACCTCCAGGAACGACACACGTTCAAGGCGGCGACACTCCTCGAACTCGGCAAGATGTATCATGCGAAAGGGTGGGCGCAACAATTCCATCTCGGGGCATTGCGCAACAACAGTTCGCGCATGATGCGGGAACTCGGCCCTGACACCGGTTTTGATTCGATCGGCGATTTTCCGCAGGCGGGGAAGATGTCGCAGTTTTTTAACCACCTCGACGACACCAACCAGCTTACGCGGACCATCCTTTACAACCTGAATCCGGCGGACAACGCCTTGTTTGCAACGATGACGGGCAATTTCAATGATGGATCTACGCCAGGGAAGATGCAATACGGCTCGGGGTGGTGGTTTCTTGACCAAAAGCAGGGCATGGAGAGCCAGATGGACGCCCTGTCCAATATGGGGCTGCTGTCGCGCTTTGTCGGTATGGTGACTGACTCAAGAAGTTTCCTTTCTTTCCCGCGACACGAGTATTTTAGGCGGATACTGTGCAATCTGCTGGGCCGCGACATCGAAAGGGGCGAGGTGCCCGACGACCTGGAGCACGTCGGTAGTATGGTAGAGGCCATCTGCTATGGCAATGCGCGGGCCTACTTTAATTTCAAGTAGGCCGCCAGAACGCACTTGCGGCGGCATGTGCGATTCGAAGAACTGCGCCGGGGATCGATTTGGCGGTAGCCAGAAACCATTTTGGATATTTTTCGGTTTTTATCGTGACTTCGCTCCCATCCCCGGGATCGAACCATATTTTTTACGATTTTTGTATCGGGCACGACTGCTGTCCATAAAGAAGTAACATAATCAGACACTCATTTTGACATTTAATGATTTCAATTTTGATCCGCGGCTTCTGGAAGGCCTGGATTCAATGAATTATCAAAAACCCACACCCATACAGGAGAAGACCATTCCCGTCATCCTGGACAACCACGATCTCATCGCCTGCGCCCAGACCGGAACCGGTAAAACCGCCGCTTATATTCTCCCCCTGCTCAACAAGATCGCAGCTGCAGGGGAAGAGTCGCGTCATTTGAACACGCTTGTCATTGCGCCTACGCGCGAACTGGCGCTCCAGATCGACCAGCAGGTCGAAGGCTTTTCCTATTTTCTAGGCGTAAGTTCGCTGCCCGTCTACGGTGGAAGCGATGGTGCCACATGGGATCAGCAGCGCAAAGCAATGGAAGCAGGCGCCGACATTATCATTGCGACGCCGGGACGGCTCATGGCTTTGCTCCAGGCGGGCACCATCGACTTGACACACTTAAAGCACCTGGTGCTGGACGAAGCCGACCGTATGCTCGACATGGGCTTTTACGATGACATTATCCGCATCATCAAACAATTGCCTGCAAAACGCCAAACGCTGCTGTTCTCGGCCACCATGCCACCAAAGATCCGGACACTTGCTACGAAGATTTTGAACAAGCCGAAGGAGGTAAGCATCGCCATATCCAAGCCGGCGGCGGGTATCCTTCAGCAAGCCTATCTCGTTCACGATCATCAAAAGATGCCCCTCCTGAAAAAATTGCTGAAGCACAGCGACTACAAAAGCGCGATCATTTTTTCGAATTCCAAAGACAATGTAAAGAAGCTGGGGCATGAACTTGCACGCGCCGGTTGGTCGGCGAAGGCCTTCCATTCAGATCTTGAACAGGCCGAGCGTGAGCACATCATGAATCAATTCAAGAGTCGAAAACTTCAGATGCTCATCGGTACCGACATTCTTTCGAGGGGAATCGACGTAGAAGGAATCGAGTTGGTCGTCAACTATGATACGCCGCATGACGCTGAGGACTACGTGCACCGCGTGGGCAGGACCGCGAGGGCAGAACGTACCGGTACGGCTGTTACCTTCGTCAATGAAAAGGATCACTGGAAATTTCAGAAAGTGGAACGTCTGATCGGCAACGAGATTCAAAAACTACCCCTTCCAACAGAACTGGGAGATGCGCCTGCCTTCACTCCTAAAAAGGCATCTTCTGGCGATAAAAAGTCGGGCAAGAAACGGTTTGTTCGCAATCGGTCAAGCCGGATGAAACCGAAGCGCTGATTTAGGGCGCCGCCTGCGCGTGTACCGCCCCCCGATGCTCAATGCGCCGGTGCTCCGCGATTTCCTTCTTCTTTCTGTCATCGGCGAGTTTCAGGATGTACATCGTGACGGCCACGAGCAGATAGAAACCCCCGACGATGAGAAAGCCGGCGACCTGGCTGTTCATTGCGCTGTTGATCCAGTTGGCGACAGCGATGCTGATGAAGAGCAGAAAGAGTATTCCTGCCACAGCTGCCACGGCAAGTTTGAGCGCAATGGCGACATACGCCTGTATATCTTCCTTCACATGCTCCTTGATTAACTTCGCTTCACGCTCTGCGTAGCGAAAGGGTGCGACAACGGCGCCCGCCGCTTTGTAAAATAGTGCAGTCATAATGGCCGTATTTTCGTTTGATCACATGGTGTAACGATTCTCGTTGACAACACTCGCTTCAGCTGTATCCAGCGTAGATTCCAGTCGATCGATCTCTGCCTGCTGTTGCTTCTTCCTGAGGGCGTTGTCGATCAGTTTGTCGGCTTCGTCCCTTATTTTCCTTCGGGTGATCTTGCCCGCTTCCGGTGCCACCAAAATGCCCAGCACCGTGCCCATACCAATGCCCAGTAAAAAGATCAAGCTTGTCTTCATGCTCCCTCGTTAGTTAGTTCGTGATTAACTATTCAAAGCCATACCTGCGCCGGACGGTAATGTGCAGCGGTGACAAGAGGAAATAAATACACAAAGTAAAGCCGATGTGGATCAGAACGGATAGCCGATGGCGATGTTCAGGATGAGGTTATCGCGTCGCCATGACGGGCTTCGGAGATCAATCTGATCGAGGACCCAACGGTCGTTTCCGGGGAGCCAGGGTTTCCGGAGCGGAAATGCGAGATCAAAGCGCAACAGGAAAAAGTTGAAATCAAGGCGAAGTCCGACACCGGTACCTACGGCCAGTTCGTCAAGGAAGTCGTCTTTGTTGAATCGGCCGCCGGGCCTGTCGGGATCTTCCCTGATCAGCCATATATTGCCGGCATCGACGAACACCGCTCCTTCAAGGAAGCCAACGAGGTCAAATCGGAATTCGGCGTTTCCTTCGAGTTTGAGATCACCCCGCTGGTCGATGAACCGGCGCGGATTCCTGTCAGGCTGTTCGCCGGGTTGTGGAGCGGGAGGAAGATTAGCTTGTACATCATAAGTGCCCGGCCCTACTGTCCTTGCGGGGAATGCACGCACACTGTTGGAGCCACCAATGGAGAATTGCTTGATGTAGGGAAGCGTGCGCGCGTTGCCGTACGCATAGCCTGCACCCAGTACCAGCCGCGTGGCCAATTTGTTCTTCTTGTCGAAATTGTAATAATATCGGAAATCCGCCTGCCCTCTCACAAATTGCGAATAGGTCGTCCCAAATATTTTCGAGGGGTCACCGGTTTCCTTGTTGCTGAACGACTGTTGCAAGAGGTTCATCAGGTTGCCGGCGATATCAACATTTCCGTTGAAGTAAAATTGCGAAGGAGTCACGTCGAGCACCTGGTATTCATTGATGCGCTCCTCGTTGACCTGCGTATTCAGCACATAGTCGTACCGTGATCCGAGTATGAATTGATTTTCGAACGATCCGGCGAGGAAAGGATTGACTTGCAGCAGTTCGCGAAATTCCTGCGACGAACGACCGAGGTGGACATAGCTGATGTCGACCGGATAGAGGGCATGCGTTTTCATGGTGTTTTCACGCCATGTGTAACCGGCGGACAGGTTGAAGGAATTCAGCCGAAAGAATCCGATTCGCTGCTGCAAACGAAAGCCGAGGCCAAACTCCGTCGTGGGCAGGTAACGGCGTGAAGGATAGTGAATCTTCAAAGGGGAAAGAATGCGTGGCACTGATAGTCCGGATTCGACGCCAAACTCGAACGCGTTGAGTGGGTCAGGGATATTCCGGCTAACCTGCACTTCATAAGAGGTGTTCGCAGTGATATGAAAGCGTTCGGAGCCGCCCAGAAAATTTCGATTGGTAAACTGGACGCTTAGTCCGGGTCCGACGAAGTTGTTGGATTTCGAAACGAGCTGTGTTTCTGCCCGCAGTGATTTCTTCAACTGCGGAGTGAGGTAGATGTGTGTGTCGAGAAGAAGGGAGTCGTCCGATGCCGGTTGAAAGCGGATGTCGACAAACTTGAACGAGCCGAGACTCATCAGGTGGCGAAGCGTGTATTCCCGATCGATGGTGCGGTAGATGGCTCCCGGCTTAAAGTTGATGACTTTGGTAATGGTTTCGGGACGGTAGTTTTGGTTCCTGTCGATGTAATGATAACCGTCGATCTCAACAGTGTCGGCGGTTGCGACCACCGTATCCGTTGCGAGGGTATAGTCCGGGTAAATGTTGACACGACCGATATGGTAAATGTTCCGGGCTTGTGGGGGTACGCCGGGTTCAAGCGTCAACTCAAGATCGACCTGGCGGTCGCCCACTGTGGTGTCGGCTTCGAAAATAAGATAACGATCATCAAAGTAGAAGAAGCCGAGGTTTTCCAACGCCTGCTCTATCCGTCCCAGCTCGGCTTTCATGCGCTCAAGATTATAGCGTTGCCCGGTTTTAATATACGAATCGTCTTTTACGCTGTCGATGTTTGTGAAGAGGGTGTCCATCCGTGGAAAAGAAATGTTTCGAATGCGGTAGGGACTTTGGACGTGCGCGGTATACGTTACGCTTCCCTTCTTACCATTGATCTTCACATCGGAGGTGACTTCGGATTGAAAATAGCCGTTGTTGATCAGGTGGGCTTCGAGCAGTTGGGCAATATCGGGCGCGTCGATGTCACTCATGTACACAGGTGCCTGTCCCAGTTTGTTTTTCATGAAGCGCTTCAATCCCTTGTTGGCGGGCTGTCCAGCCTTGTAGAAAAACCACAATCCCGGTCGCATGCCGAGAACGGTGCTATTGGGTTTGGGCAAAATGTTGGAATTGAGCAGCGCCTTGATCTTCTTTTTCGCGGTGACTTTTCCTTGCGGAATGAGTTCTACCGATGAGCCCGTGTACAACACGCGGTTGTCCGGAACCAGTTTGAGGGCGGTACATCCACCCATCACCAGTAACGCCATGCATCCGAAAAGGAAAAGAAAGCCGGAACGTCGTGCAGGCACATCGTTAGTTTTTGGTTTCTGCATTGGCTTTGAAAAGTTCACGTAGTGCATTGTAATCCTTTACATATATCAGTCCGGCGCCGGTTTCCGTCAGTTCGCCGTCGATCATATCGTAATCGCTGTTGCGAAATCCGGTGATCCGAAAACGCCCATCAGGTGTGAGTTTATACTCCAGTGCCAGATCGCCGATATAATCGGTCGCTTGCTGCCGGGTGTCCCCTTCGAGGTTGATATTGCCTGACAGCTTGACGACAAGGCGATCATTCAGCAAACTCTTGGAGAAGCCGAGTTCAAGATCGGTGCGCCCTTGTTCTGCGCCCGAAGAATAGTCTTCGTACGATTTGATGTCGAAGCTAAGTTCTACGCCTTTGATGTTTTCGGAGAGGCGGTTGAGTTGTTCCGACAGCACCTTGCTGACGCTTCGCCGTGCTGTTGATTCGAACCCTCCTCCGGCGCTGTTTTCGAAAGGATTGTCGGCGATAAACCGTTTGAGAATTAACAGTGCAAAGACCTGCTTGTTGAGATCGGATTCCCGTGTGTTGATGTCCTGCAGCCGGGCGTAGACTGTGCCCCCCAGCACATTCCTTTCTTCCATTGGCATCGCCAGTTCGAAGGAGATTTCGGGTTGAAGCAGTTCTCCTTCTATGTTGAGGTATACCATGAACGGAAGCCGTTCCTTGTACCGGGTTGTTTCGCCCGGAGGGAGTTGGCTGGAGAACAGTTCGATCGGCGAAGTTTCAACTTCATAGATCGCACGGATGTCCATTTCCGCGTTCAGCGGATCACCGGTCCAGGTAATCGAACTTCCCTGGTCGATCTGGAATTCCCGTTTTACAAATTTGTAGAACGAAAGGTTGTAAGTGCCCTCCTCGATTTCGTACCGTCCTGTCAGGTGCATGTCACCCGTAGGATCAATATTAAAAGTAAGAGTGGAGTTGCCCCGGATGGAAAGCTGGTCGCCGGTCAAGGGGTCAATAACAATGGTCAGTCGTTCCTGGTCGGTGAGTTCAATACGTGCCGTGAGGTCGATGCCTGTGAAGCTCGACTTGACGGTGTCGGCAGCTTCCTGTTCGGTCTTGCGCATGAATGGATCGTCTTGAAACGTTTTGTCGACAAATTTTACGATCCCTTCGCTCTTGAGTACGGCCGACTCCGACTGTGGCACCACGTAAGTGAGGTTGCTGTCGTCGCTCAGCCCTATCACCATATCGATGACGGGTGTGGCCATATCGCCGCGTATCGTGGCCGTTGCTTCGAGGTCGACCAATCCGTAAAAAAGATCATTGTCTCCTTTATGCGTATCGAGTAATCGGAACCGGTCGGTGATCAGGTCGAGATTGAACCGGAAGTTGCGATAGTCTTGTGTCAGAATGCTTCCGTTTATCCGTGCCTTGTTTTGATTGCGGTCGGCAATTTCAAAAGCATTGAAGGTCACGCCCCTGTCTGTGAACGATATGGATTCGTCGTCAACGGTGAATGCGGTACTGAGGTAAGTGGAGAAGAATTCTGTATCCTTAAAGGCAATACCACCGTTCAAGTGAGGGGCGGAAGGCGTACCGCTTACGCGGATGTTGCCCACCAACATACCCTTGAGGTTTTGCAGTTGTGTCGCGAGCAACGGTTGAAGAGAGGCGAGCCGAAATTGGTGTATCGCGGCGGTCAGATTCATGGCGGGCTTTTCTCCCGCGGTATAAAATCCCTTCACGCCGACGTCGTTGCCATGACCACGGAGACTGAAGTCGACATCGAACTGTGCGCCAGCGGTTTTTTCTACCTGGAGGGAGAGATTGCCCCAAGCCGTATCGCGAACATGAAGGTTCTTAATTCCGATGTTGGAAGTAAAGGCAAGGGATGCAGTGTCGGTGTACAGTCGAATGTCACCCTCCAGCAATCCGGAGAGGGGCCGCTCGATGGCCACCATGCTGGTCAGGTACTCGAGATTCAGTGCCCGGAAGCCGATATGAACGGGTGTTCGAGGTTCGGGACTTGCGTCTATGATGATCTTTTCACGATTGTGGGTCAGCGTGACGTTTTGTGCGACAAAGCTTTTGTCTCCAAATTGCATGAAGTGGTCATCGGGTATTCGCCACGGTTCATAGTTGAGCAGAATTCCATCGGACAAAAACCGCCACTCAAATCCTTCATCGCGGCGATGAAGCGTTCCAGCCAGCAGGTATTTGTCGACGTTGGCCGAGTCGAGGATAGTGAGTGCTGTGTGAAGCGCATCATCCGCAACGGTACCCTTGAGTGTGAGCCCGTCGATCGCTACAGAATCAATAAGGATACGATCGACGGCGAGGTTGTAGTGGAGTGCCTGGGCGTCTGAGTTCGTCTCGAATGTAAAAGACCTGATGCCTATGTTGCTGTATTGAATGTCTTCCATGTCGATATGCACATTGAGAATTTTGCGTTCGCTGTCAAATTCGCCGCTGATCTCCCCGGGTACAAATGCGGTAAGGTTGGGGATGAGAAGGCCAGTGAGGATGTCGGTTTTTTTAAGGTCGACGTTGAATGTGAAATGCTGGCGTATGTCATTGGTTGTTTCGAGTGAATCGTCGATGTGGTAATAGCTGTTGATGTATTCTTTGACCACTTGCGGTAGCGAGAAGAGGTTGATGGATCCCTCGAAGTTGGCGGTCAGTAAGTCCGAGTCGATATTGATTTCCGACTTTCCCTCCTGATCGATGGAGGCGAACAGGAGGGAGTCGATGGCATAACGCTGATCGCCATCAAATACCGCAAACTTGCGAATGCCAACGCTGCCATTGAGTTTTCTAAAGTCAGCGGTGGCCAGGTCGACCACCAGGGTACCGCGTCCGGTAATCGGACCTGAACTGAAATGGAGTGCCTTGAAGTCGGCGTTCTTAACATTGAGGGTCAGCTGATAGCGCGGCACGTCGCTGCTGAAAAGATACCCGGCGTCAAGATCGAAGCTGAGGTTAGGGTCGTCCATGTTGGCGACAAGCGTCGCCAACTTGTTTTGAACACGGCCCTGTACCCTGAGGTTTTCATAATTGTAATTTTGGAATTGAAAGTGTTCGATTTTGCCGACAAGCGTGGCATCCATTTCCTCCAGTGAAAGCCCGCGGCTGTGCGCCTCCAGGTGCATCGTCAATGAACCGATCACGCTATCGGGCTTGCCGAGGATGTGGCCGACATCAAGCGCGGCTATTTCAAGTACAGCGTTGAAGCCACGTTGTCTTGACGTTGAGTCAAGATCCATGTTTCCGTTAAGATGTATGCTTCCGACATCCGAGGTGAGGAGGGAAGTAAACTTTGCCGATTTCAACGTGCCCGCATAATGTCCAGTGAGCTTTAGCCATTGCGGCAGTTCTATCGAGTCGGGCAAAATGCCATCGGGTAGCAAGCGCTCCATATCGTGCTTTGAGGTGGTCAGGTGACCGACGGAAACATCAATACGCATGGTTTGCGGATCTGCCAATCCGACTAGCGTAGCCGAAGTCGCAAGCGCTGTATGCGAGAGCGTGGACAACGTGAGGTGTGGAATGCGCAGGTTGTTTCCTGTCCCGTTCATGGAGGCGTCAACCTGGATGACGGCGTTTCGTGGAAGCGCCACGGGTAAACTATCTGTGACCGATGGCTGTAAGTACAAAAGGTCACGTATGCCGATGCGCGTGTGGTTGATATTAGCGTGTATTGCCGCATCGGGCCAGGTATCGCCGAGGCTTGATAGTGAAGAGTATGTGGCTTCGAGTTCCGCTTCAAACCTGCTGTTATCAGTCGTCAGTAGGAAATCGCGTACGTGGGTGGACGTCTCATTCACTGCTATCACAGCCTGCATGTTGCTAACCGCCAAGCCGCTTTGCTCCTTGAAAGAAAGGTGCTGCAACGTGATGCCCATGTGTTCGCCGGCAAACGTTAGATTCTGCGCATGTACGTTCAGCGTGTCCAGGTGGAGGTGTGAAAAATCAACAGCGCCGTTTGCTGGTTCGGGTTGGGCGGCGTAGTCATCGTAGCGTAGCTCGTTGTCTGTCAGGCGCAGATCGTTCAGAGCGATGTGCCACGATGGAGATGCGTCTGTGTCTTGCGTCGGTGGCTTCTCGGGATGCTGTGTCGTATGGGCGGAAGGGGCTTGTGTCGAATCTTGTATGTAGGCCAGCGAACTACCATCGAGTGTGAAGGATTGCAAGGTAATGTGTTTATTATCGAGGTCGATTTGATCAGGCTTCAAGTCCAGTTCTCCTATCTTTGCTTGCACAGCAAGTCCGGCCGATGCCTGTCTATAGTCGAGATTGACGCGTTCGAGCGTCAGGCGATCCAATGAAAATATCAACGCCTCCGTTGAATCGTTGACCGCCGTGTTTTCTTCCTCCGCAGGCGCCGCCGTTTGGGTTTGTTCGAAATAGGCACGCGTGTCCGTCAGGCGTATTTCGCCTATCGCTACCCGGCCCGTTTCCAGATCGAATGCATCCATTCCGAGTTCGAAATTTCCCAGTGTCGCATTTGCGATATTTCCCGCGAGCAGGTCGTGATACTGCACCCGAATGTTTTTCAACTTGAGGGCGCCAATGGAAAAGTCCCAACCTTTCTGCTCAAGTGTATCCGGCACCGCCGTCGAATCTCCTGCAAAGGCGTCAAGAATGTAGCTGTAGTTAAACGCACTGTCGTTAGCCGGACGGCTGACGGAGGCTACTACGTCTTCCAGCGCAATCTCGTTTAAAAGGATTTTGTTCTTCGTCAGTGCCCACAAGTCGGTGTTAAGTGAGAGGCGGCCGGCATACAGAAGGGTGTCACCTGATTGATCTTCAACGTAGATACCCTCGAGCACCACCCGCTTGGGAAAGCCGATACGGATGGCGCCGAGGGAAACGTCCGTACCTATTTTCCCCTCAAGAAACGCAACGGCTTTTTGCGTAAGCCGCGACTGCACCGCCGGGATTTGTATGAGCAGCACGGCAACTACGAGCAATGCGACGATGGAGACGACCATCCAGGCGATGACCTTCAGTATTTTCTTTACCATGAAGAAGCACTTAGTCCTGTGCAAAAGGAAAATGTTATGCCTCTGTGGTTTATGACTATGCGCGGCTGCTATGTACCGCGGTTGTGCAATGTGAATTTTTCTCTACAGTAAGGGGAGCGATTCACAGTGAAAATTGTGTGGGCTGAAAGGCAAGCCGCCGTACACGATATTTTTGGCAGGCATGCTAATAGAAATTGTTGAGTCTTACTGTCGTCGATGAAATTCGAGCGTTTCGTGATCCGTGTCGCAGAGATCTACCATTTTGTGGCCAGGGTAGTAAAAGAGTTTTTCCTGCCACCATACGAGTGGAGGGAAATACTGCGTCAATGCTATCAAACAGGAAACAAGTCACTTTTTCTTATTGCGTTTACCGCCTTCATTGCCGGTGTGGTATTCACCAGGCAGTCACGGCCATCACTTGCATCGTTTGGAGCGGAATCGTGGTTGCCCTCGCTGGTGTCGCAGGCGGTAGTCCGATCGCTGGGCCCGTTGATCACCGGTCTGATTTGCGCCGGTAAGCTCGGCTCCAATATCGGTGCAGAGCTGGGAAGCATGCGGGTAAGTGAACAGATTGATGCTATGGAGGTGTCAGGTACGCGTCCGTTTTCGTATCTCGTTGTCAGTCGTGTTACCGCTACGACATTGATGTTGCCGCTGTTGGTGATCTTCGCCGATATTGTGGCGTTGGTAGGTTCGTTTATCACCACCAACTTCATCAACAAGACCAGTTTTCAGTTGTACTTCTATGAAGTCTCTGTAAACGTGACCTACCTCGACGTGTTTTCGTCGCTGATCAAGTCCGCCTTTTTCGGGTTCGCCATTGGCGTAGTCGGCTGCTATGCGGGCTACCATTCGGGTAAGGGAACCACCGGTGTCGGCAAAGCGGCCAACACCGCCGTTGTCATTTCGATGATTCTCATTTTTGTCATCGACCTGATATCGCTTCAATTCATCAACCTCTTCCGCACATGAAAGAAGATGCAGGCCGGACAAATGGTGCTTCGGATATGGCTACACGCGAAGTGATGGCGTCTATTCGTGATCTTAGGAAGTCTTTTGGCGACCTTGACGTGCTGAAAGGGGTAAACCTCGATCTCTACAAGATGGAAAACCTGGTGATACTCGGCCGATCGGGCACGGGAAAATCCGTTCTGATCAAATGCATGGTCGGATTGATGAAGCCAGATTCAGGTTCGATTGATGTACTCGGCCGGGATGTGTTTTCCCTTTCGCTCAGGCAATTGAACGACCTCCGTCTCCAGATCGGTTTTTCGTTTCAGGGGAGTGCACTCTACGATTCCATGACGGTCCGCGAAAACCTTGAGTTTCCCTTGACCAGGAACCTCGGCATCGTCAATCGCAATGAATTGGACGACCTTGTACATCAGGCGCTGGAGGATGTCGGCCTTGCGCATACCGTGAACCAGATGCCCTCGGAACTGTCAGGCGGAATGCGGAAACGGGTGGGGATCGCGCGAACGCTGATTTTGAAACCAAAAATCATGTTGTATGACGAACCCACCGCCGGCCTGGATCCCATCACGGCAATGGAAATCAATGAACTTATTCTTGAGATGCGCGGGAAGTACCAAATGTCATCGATTATCATCACCCATGACATCAGCAGTGCCAGGCACACCTCCGATCGCATTGTGGCGCTCATCAACGGCGAAAGCAGGCTTGAAGGCACTTTCGACGAACTGAGGCAGGCCCACGATCCGGATTTGGAACCATTTTTTAATTACTAACGCTAAACGACAGGACGATGGACAAAAAAGAGACCGCACGTCAGGTGAAAGTGGGCGCCTTCGTACTGGCCGGTGTCGCACTATTTCTCATTTCTGTATTCTTTATCGGGAGCGAAAACAACGTGTTCAGCCGGACGTTTACAGTGTCGGCTGTATTCGGTAATGTGGATGGACTTAAGCCGGGGGACAACGTGTGGTTGTCTGGTGTAAAGATCGGGACGGTTTCGGAAGTCCGGATCGTTCCCGACGGACGCGTCGTGGTAGACCTCTCAGTGAAGAATGATCAGAACCAGTTCATCGAGACGGATGCAGTAGCGTCGATAGGGTCGGACGGTCTGGTGGGAAGCAAGATCGTAGTCATCACGCCGGGCGCTTCCGGTCAGGCCGTCGTCGATGGAGACACATTGAATACGGTCTCGCCGGCTGATACGCAGGACATTATTAATCTCGCCAGGGATGTCGGCGAAAACACTCGGAGCATCACGGCCGATTTGCGGGTCATTGCATCGCGACTGAATGAAGGCCAGGGCGTGATGGGCGAGTTGCTGACCGAAGGAGACCTTTCGCAGGAGATCAGGGCCACTGTGCAGCGTTTGCACACGACGGGAAACAATGCCGCTGCAGCCTCGGCGGAACTTCGATCGCTCATTGCTGCCTTGCAGCACGGACCGGGCCTGTTGCCGATGCTGATCTCCGACACAGCGTACGCGGATACCTTTGAAAGAGCGCTCGCCAATATTGAGAAAGTGTCGACCAGTGCCGGCGCAGTCTCTGAGAGCCTCGAAGACCTCACCGCCAAAATCAATTCGCGCGACAACGCACTGGGCGTCTTGCTTGCTGATTCGGTGGTCGCCGGTCAACTGAAGGCGACAATTGAAAACGCAGCAGACGCTTCACATAAACTCGACCAGAATATGGAAGCGTTGCAACACAATTTCCTTTTCAGGGGATACTTCAGAAGACAGGAGAAGAGAAGAGCCAAAGAGGCGCGGGAAGAGCGGGAAGCGGCATCCTCCAAGCAGAATTGAAATTGAAGGCATGAAAAATTTAGATACTTCGGCATGATGAAAGATTTGTCCAGACTGTCTATACTTTTGCTGCTGATCGTGTTTACCAGCTGTGAAGTGATTGGCGATATTTTTAGTGCCGGTTTTTATACGGCACTGATCCTTGTGGTGCTGGTAGTCGGCATTATCGCCTACATCGTGATGAAGGTAAAACGCCGGTGATGAGGTCGATCAGCGTCGCAGCATATCGCGAAAACGATGACGCATGACATGCGTCCGGAATAAGATGAATAACTTTTTCGTTAGAGATAACCAAAGGCGCAATTAACAACTACCAAAATGAAAACGACTGACGTAACAACCGACATGAGTGCAGAGGT
>CAYMWA010000024.1:0-32062 GCA_964393795.1 uncultured Roseivirgaceae bacterium | reverse complement strand
TATTCCTTGCAACTGGAGCAAAGAAATACGACTTATTAAATAACCTTTGCGCCCTTCGCGTCTTGGCGTCTCCGCGGTTCAACGGCCTACCCCACAAAAAAAAACCCCTTTTTTGTGAGCACATTGTTTTCTAAATTTCAATGTGAAAATTCCGAATGTTTCAGCGGCTGTGTGTTTCGGCGCAGCCATGCTATTATCTATTGGGTGCAAGGACGGCAATAAGAATAGCGACTCCACAGATGCTGCCAGGTTCAGTGGCAGCAAGTACAATGAACACATTCGCTCGACAGAGGCGCGAACGCCCGAGGAGGAACAGGCTGGATTTGTGCTTCCCGAAGGTTTTGAAATCGAACTCTATGCCTCCGAGCCGGACATCGGCAAACCCATGAACATCAACTTCGATGCAAAAGGAAGAATGTGGTTGACTCAGTCGTTCGAATATCCGTTTCCTGCTACGCCGGGGAGCGGATCGGACCGAATCACGATTCTCGAAGACAAAGATGGCGATGGCAAGGCCGACACCTTCACCCACTTTATCGATACGCTTAACATCCCGATAGGTGTCTTTCCCGTAAGCGATGGTGCGGTCGGCTACAGCATACCCAACGTGTATCGGTTTACCGACACTGATGGTGATTGGGTTGCTGATGCGACGAAAATCTTGCTCGGTCCTTTTCAGCATGTCGATACCCACGGCATGGTTAACAATTTCATTCGGGGATACGATGGTTGGATACACGCCTGCCACGGCTTCACCAACCGCTCGACGGTGGCCGGCGCGGATGGAGACTCGATCACCATGATCTCGGGTAACACCTTCCGGTTCCGTATTGACGGAAGCCGGGTTGAGCACATGACGTACGGGCGGATCAATCCCTTCGGCCTTGCTTATGATGAGCTTGGCTACCTGTACTCTACCGATTGCCACACCTCGCCGTTGTATCAACTTATCCGCGGGGGAGACTATACGCAATGGGGAAAAGAAGAAGGCATGGGCTTTGCGCCGGATATGAAGCCGCTCGAGAAGGAAGCGACGGCGCTGGCAGGCATCGCATATTATGCCGATGTTCATTTTCCCAAAAAATACCAAAGCAACTTTTACATCGGCGATGCCGTAGCTTCACGCGTCTACCGAAACTCTTTTGTCTTCCATAGCGCTACGCCTGTCGGGAAGCTCGAGGAGGAGTTCGTACTTAGCGACGACCCATGGTTCAGGCCGGTGAGCATCAAGATGGGACCGGATGGCGCGTTGTACATTGCCGACTTCTACAACAGCATCATTGGTCACTATGAAGTGCCGCTCGATCATCCAAAACGCGACAAGATCCGGGGGCGGATCTGGCGCATTACTTACAAAGGAAAGACCAACAAAGTACCGGATCTGACAAAGGCTTCCGCCGAAGAACTGATTGCTACCCTGGATCACAATAACCTGGCGTTGCGATTTAACGCGGCCAATGAACTGGTCGATCGATTGGGAAAATCAGCCGTCCCTGCCGTGCTTGCGGAGGTAAGCGACGCAGGCACCAGCGCACGTGCACGCATTCATGCGTTGTGGGTGCTTCATCGGCTTGACGCCCTGACGCCCGCGCTCATTGAGACGTCAGCAAAAGACAGCGATCCGCTTGTTCGCTTGCATACCATGCGTATTCTCCTGGAAAGAACGCCCGAGGGGAATGCATTTTTCAACCTCGTCTCCAATGCACTGGATGATGGCGATCCGCATGTAAAACGTGCCGCGACGGAACTACTGGCAAAGTATCCTACCATGGAGGGGCTGGAGAAGGCATTGCAACAGCGCAATTCCGTTCCGGAAAACGATACGCATCAATTGTATACCACCCGACTTGTGTTGAGAAATCTTTTGCGGAACGGAGGCTTGATGAAGGAGGTGGCATCACGCGCGTGGGACGATTCGTTTGCAAAGTACCTTGTTGATGTCATGGTCGGCGTACCTTCGGAAGATGCCGCCATTTTTCTCTCCCATTACATAGACCTTTCGGACTGGAAGGGCGACCGCTTGTCACGCCTCTACGAACACCTTGTTCGCTTTTCACCTGCCGATGCTGTCGACGCGTTAATTGAGAAGCTGCATCACAAGGATGAAGACAATGTCGACTTCCAGTACCTGGTATTCAAAGGCACGGGGCAGGGGCTCGCGCGCCGGGGTGCAAAGGAGACGGCGGAGGTGCGGTCCTGGGGTACCGCGCTGGCTATACGCATCCTGAAAAAATATCCGCCAACGGTAAAACACGAGGGCTCAGAAGCGGCGGCGATGCAGCAGTTTGCGGCAGACCTCGCGGGGAAATACAAGATACAATCGGTCGCGCCGGTTCTTATATCCTTTCTCGACGCAGAATCGGTCGCGAATGATGACGCGAAGCTTTCAGCGCTCAGGTCACTTCTCACGCTCAATACAAATGCGCATGCGGCACTGGCCGGAAGAATGCTGCGCGGCACCGGGTCCTCACAGTTCAAGAGCCGCGTGGCGACGATGCTGGCCGACTTTTCGTGCCCCGCCGTCAACGGTGAACTGGCGCAGGTGAAGGACGCGCCGCCCGATCTTCAATCGTCCATCGTGATGGCGCTTGCTGCCTCGCCGGAAGGCAAAAACATTATCTTCAGAAAAGTGAAAAACGGCGAGTTGCTTCCGCGAACGCTCGTTCAGCCACAAGTAGAGGAGCGCATCATGCGAAACATTTCACCGACCCAAAAGGATGCGTTTGACGCGATAACCGCCCAACTGGAACCGATCGACAAGGAGCGACAGGCGCTGATCACCACGCGCGTGCTCGCCTACAATACAGCAGCGGAGTCCGTTGACCCGGATGCGGGAAAGATGGTCTTCAAACAAAACTGCGCCGCCTGTCACTCCATTGGAAATGAGGGCGGTAGCATAGGCCCCCAGTTGGACGGCGTCAGTAATTGGGGCGCCAGGGCGCTCGGTGAAAAGATACTTGATCCCAACCGGAACGTGTCAGAAGCCTTCCGAACCTATACGATTACCCTCAATGACGGTAAAGTACTCACGGGATTATTACGTCGCGAAGCTGGTGAAGTGATTGTATTTGCCGATATTGCCGGCAAAGAGTTCTCTGTAGCAAAAGATGACATCGCGGAACAGACACCTTCAAAGTACACGCTGATGCCCGACCATTTCGGCAGCGTGCTTTCGCAGGATGAGTTTAATAAACTGCTGAAGTATCTGCTGAGTCTCTGAATGTACTAAACCAATAACCATAACATGACACCAATGAACCGAACGCTTCCGGCTCTTCTTGGCCTTGCCCTTTTGTGCGCGTGCAGCGGAACCAGCAACCGCGCATCGGAATCGCAGACCTCAACAGCGGAAAAGAAAAATGTGACGTTCACCAAACACGTCCTGACCCGTGATTTTATTTCAGAGGGTGTTGCCGTGGGAGACGTAAACAAAGACGGCAAAATCGACGTGATGGCAGGCGCCTACTGGTTCGCCGCGCCGGACTGGAAACGCAGTGAAATATTTCCGGGACAAACGTTCGATGGTGCCAAGGGCTATAGTAATTCCTTTCTCAACTTCAGCATGGATGTTAACCAGGATGGATGGATCGACTTAATCGTAATCGACTTTCCAGGAACGCCTGCTTACTGGTACGAGAATCCTCAAAATAAAGAAGGTCACTGGCCGAAGCACCTCATTCATGAATCGGTGCATTTTGGCAATGAGTCGCCGGCATTGGTCGATGTAGACGGTGACGGACGCCTCGACCTTTTATCTGCGGACACGAAGGAGAGGCAAATCGTGTGGTTAAAGGCACCTGTCGACGGTGGCACGTCGTGGCAGAAATTTGAAGTGAGTGAAAAGAATGCGCCGGGTACGGAACGCTTCTCGCACGGTCTTGGCTTGGGCGATATCAATAAGGATGGACGCAATGATATTTTGGTCAAGGAAGGATGGTGGGAAGCACCCGAAGACAGGACACAGTCGGGATGGACGTTCCATCCGGCTTCCCTCGGAGAGGACTGCTCCCACATGCATGTACTGGATATCGACGGTGATGGTCTGAACGATGTACTTACTGCATCGGCGCACCGCTATGGCATCTGGTGGTATCAGCAAGCGAAGACAGGCGAGGAAACCAGCTGGACGCAACATGAGATAAGCCGGGCCTTTTCGCAGTCACATGCATCATCACTGGCCGACATCGATGGCGATGGTGATCCCGACCTTGTTATTGGTAAGCGATTTTTTGCACACAACGATACAGACAATGATCCCGGAGGTCACGATCCCGCTGTATTGTACTGGTTCGAGTTTACGCCCGGCGTATCACCGTACTTCACACCACACGAAGTTGACGATGACTCCGGCGTAGGACTGAACATTGTCACCCGGGATATTACCGGCGACGGATTGATTGACATCGTCATTGGTAACAAGAAGGGTGTCTTTATCTTTGAACAGCAATAGTAAAACGACGCAAATAGACCTAACCACCTTGCAAAAACCATGGAAAGAAGAGACTTTATCCAAAAATCAATGCTTACCACCGCTGCCGTAGGTGTCGCCGGACTAGGCTCCGTGCAGGCGCAGACAGAAGCCGGCCAAAAGGAAGTTTATGAACTCCGTGTATACCACACGCGCAGAAGCTACAGTGCTATTGAAACCTATTTTGAAAAAGTGCTTATTCCCGCGCTCAACCGTCTCGGCGTGAAACACGTGGGGGTATACAAGGAGACAAGCCTTTCCGAGCCGACCCGAATCTATATGCTCATCCCCTACGCGTCGTTTGAAGAATTTGGCCGCATAACACTCACGCAGAAGACCGACAAGCAGTTGTTGGCTGCATCGGCCGACTACGCCAGGATTAAGCCTGAAAACGCTGTCTTTGACAGATACGATTCATCTTTGTTACTGGCATTCGACGGCCATCCAAAACTGGAAGTGCCTTCGAAGAAGCATAAGCTTCGGGAACTTCGGACATACGAAGGCTACAATGAAGATGCGGTACGAAGAAAAGTGAAGATGTTTAACGAAGGGGAGATGGCGATCTTTAAGGACGTGAAACTTCCGGCGGTCTTCTATAGCGAAAATATTACCGGCAAGGATTTGCCCTGCCTCACCTACATGGCAGCCTATGAAGATATGGCGGAAAGAGACCGGATTTGGGATGCATTCCGCGTTCATCCCGAATGGGTGAAAATGTCGGCATTGCCGGAATACGCCAACAGTGTGTCCAGGATCCATCGGGTCTTCCTGGAGCCGGTTTCCTATTCGCAACTTTAAACCGGCGGCGAGGCTGGGCTTTTTAACAGGTGCCTGACAGATGTGCCCGGATTTGTGTAACTTTCACTCGTGAAGCCCGCAATTGAAACGCCGCCACGGACGCTACCTTTTGACCGCAGAAGATGTGGGCCTTGTACGATCAGGGTTGTTGGGTGTTTCGATTGCCTTTTGAAAGCCAACCAGGCCGTCGAAAGACACGTTAAAAACTAAGACGATTTAAGCCGAACGATATGGATATAATCTTTGTATTATTCATATTTACCGGCAATGGCCAAGACAGGAGGAGCACGTAAGATTATCGATCCCTCCGGGCATGATCAGATTGAAGTGATCGGCGCCCGGGAACACAATCTGAAAAACATTCAGGTTTCCGTTCCACGAAATAAACTCGTGGTGATCACAGGCATCAGCGGCAGTGGCAAGTCGTCGCTTGCCTTTGATACCATCTATGCGGAGGGGCAGCGGCGGTACATGGAAAGCTTTTCCGCCTACGCGCGAAGCTTTCTCGGAAACCTTGAACGCCCCGACGTTGACAAGATTAACGGACTCAGTCCGGTGATCTCTATTGAACAGAAGACCACTTCCCGCAACCCACGTTCAACGGTCGGTACCGTCACGGAAATTTATGACTTTATGCGACTGCTGTATGCGCGGGCGGGCGAAGCGTATTCATACCTCAGCGGCGAAAAGATGGTCCGCCAATCGGAAGACCAGATTCTCGATACCATCCTCACAAACTTTAAGGGAAAGCGCCTGATCTTGTTGGCGCCGCTTGTGAAGGGACGTAAAGGTCACTATCGCGAACTGTTCCAGCAGATTCGGAAGTCCGGCTACACGAAGGTGAGAGTGGATGGTGAAATCCTGGACATCACCGCGAAGATGCAGGTGGACCGTTACAAGATCCACGATATCGAGGTGGTGATCGACCGGATCGTCGCGGATAAGAAAGACCGGGCCCGGATCGGACAGTCGATCAACAAATCCCTGAAAGAAGGCAAGGGCGTGATCATGGTGATCGAAGAAAGCGGTAAGGTGCACCACTTTTCGAAGTACCTGATGGATCCCAAAACGGGTTTGTCCTATGATGAACCGGCCCCCAATTCGTTTTCGTTTAACTCTCCCTATGGCGCGTGTCCAACGTGCAACGGCCTTGGCCAGATTGAGGAGATCACGGAGGAATCCGTTATTCCCGACAAGACTTTGAGTATCAGCCGCGGTGGCATTGCTCCGCTTGGCGAGTATCGCGACATCTGGATCTTCAAGAAGGTGGAGGCTATATTAAAGCGTTACAAGCTTACGCTGAGTACCCCACTGAAGAACATTCCCAAGGAAGTCTTAAAGATATTGCTCTACGGTGCCGATGAGCCCGTTGGTGTGCCGTCTGTCAAATATCCGGGTACGGAGTGGAACACCAGTTTCGAAGGCATCATCAACTTTCTCGAAAAACAACGAGAGGAGGGCTCGGAAGGAATGAAGAAATGGGTAGACGACTTCACGATAGTCAGTACATGCCCAGAATGCAATGGCGCCCGGCTAAAAAAGGAATCACTTCATTTTAAGCTTGACGGAAAAAACATAGCGGAGCTGTCGCTGATGGGCATCGACGAACTACAGAAGTGGTTTACGGGACTGGAGGAGCGACTCGATCCCAAACAGCGACTGATTGCCACGGAGGTACTGAAAGAGATCAGGAAGCGCATTGGATTCCTGCTCGATGTCGGGCTGGATTACCTTCACCTTCACCGCCCCATCCGGACGTTGAGTGGTGGAGAATCGCAGCGCATCCGGTTGGCGACGCAAATAGGCACTCAGTTGGTCGGCGTACTGTATATTCTGGATGAACCGAGTATTGGCCTGCACGCCCGCGACAACGTGAAGCTGATCAAGGCACTGAAGGACTTGCGCGACCTCGGCAACTCTGTTATTGTCGTAGAGCACGACAAAGACATGATGCTCGAATCGGACTACATTCTTGATATCGGGCCGGGTGCCGGAAGACACGGAGGCCAGGTGATTGCCGGGGGGTCGCCGGATGAATTTCTTCGGTCAAAGAGTACGACGGCGGCCTATCTCAATGGCAAGATCCGCATTGAGTATTCCAAAGAAAGAAGAAAGGGGAGTGGCAAGACGCTGTCAGTTATCGGCGCGACCGGGAACAACTTGAAGAATGTTGACCTGCATATCCCGCTGGGCACGCTTACGTGCATTACGGGTGTCTCCGGAAGCGGGAAATCGACCCTCATACACGACACGTTGTTTCCGTTGCTCAATCAGCGGTTCTATCGTTCGAGGACCGCACCTCTTCCTTATAAGAAAGTAGAAGGCCTGGAACACCTCGACAAAGTGATCGAGGTAGACCAGTCGCCTATTGGCAGAACACCGCGATCGAATCCCGCTACCTATACGGGCGTTTTTACAGAGATACGCGATCTGTTTTCTCAATTGCCTGAAGCGAAAATTCGCGGCTACAAAACGGGGCGATTCTCTTTTAACGTAAAGGGCGGCCGTTGCGAAACCTGCGAAGGTGCGGGGTTACGGCTGATAGAAATGGAATTTCTTCCCGACGTCTATGTGCCCTGTGAGACCTGCAAGGGGAGGCGCTACAACCGGGAGACACTGGAGGTTCGGTTTAAGGGCAAATCTATTTCAGACGTGCTTGATATGACCGTGGAAGAGGCAGTGGCATTCTTTGAAAATCAACCGCGCATTCTTCGCAAGATTAAAACGCTTTCGGAAGTAGGACTGGGATATATATCGCTCGGTCAGCATGCCACCACCTTATCGGGTGGAGAGGCGCAACGCGTCAAGCTCGCCACTGAATTGTCAAAACGCGATACCGGAAAAACCTTCTATATTCTCGATGAGCCGACAACGGGCCTTCACTTTCAAGACATCCGCCATCTGCTTACCGTGCTCCAGAAGCTGGTGGACAAAGGCAATACCGTGCTGGTGATTGAACACAACCTCGACGTAATCAAGACCGCCGATTTTATTGTGGATCTCGGGCCAGAGGGTGGTGCCAAGGGAGGACGGATCATTGCCGCAGGTACACCGGAGCAGGTGGCGAAGAATCCGGCCAGCTACACCGGACGGTTTCTGAAACACGAACTCAACCAAAAGGGATAATGGGATCACGAAGCGGCCAATATGTGTTTGCCTTGATTTTTATGGCTGTCGGCATCTACCAGCTTGTAGCAGAAGACTACCTCGAATTCGCCCTCTATACCCTCGCGGGAACCACGTTTGTCGTCAATGCGCTCTCCCTTGATCCACGACTCCGTACACATAAGAAACCATTGGCGATCGCCTCCTGGATGCTTATTATTGCCACAGGGCTCTTATTTTTATACCTCCTGCAGTTTAAATATTTCTAAACCTGCTAATAGCGGCAGGACGTATACGTGACCTTTAAAACGAGCTACCGGAGCGGTGAACAAGCTAAAACTATACTGGACATTGCAGATTGGCGGATGGCTACTGTATGCTGTTATTCAAATCGTGTCCAGTATTATTGCCACTGGTGGAACAAGCTCCGACCGGATCATCTTTCTCTTTTTTGAGTCGTTGCTCTGCCTGCTCGTTACGCATTTTGCGCGCCTCGTGCTCAGGCCACGATCATGGATTAACAGTGGCCTGCCAAGACTGGTAGTACGGGTGCTGTCAACGGTGCTGATACTGGGACTCATCTTGTATTTTCTGCGTATGCCCATCAGCTACCTGCTGGGACTCTACGATGAAGCCGTGGTCTTCAACACCGCCCGAATCTGGGGATTGTCGTCGGTATATGCTGTGATATTTTTCCTCTGGTATGTGATGTACTTCAGCTACCACTATTTTGACCAGTACAACAAGAGTCTTAAATACGAGGCTTCGATGGTGCAGATAGAGTTGAACAACCTCAAGTCACAGTTGAATCCGCACTTTATCTTCAATGCGTTGAACAGCATACGCGCGCTCGTCGATGAGAACCCCGGCAAGTCGAAGCAAGCGATCAACCAGCTCTCAAACATCCTCCGAAATTCACTAGCCTCCGATAAGAAAGGACTGACAAAATTTGAAGACGAGCTTAAGATTGTGCGAGACTACCTGGGGCTTGAACATATTCGCTTCGAGGAGCGGCTCCAAACGGAGTTCAACATACATCCTGCATCCCATAAATTTTATGTGCCCCCGCTGATGATTCAGACCCTGGTCGAGAACGGTATTAAGCACGGCATTTCCCGGCTTACCGCCGGGGGCCTTGTTGCCGTGGAGACCGTTGTCGAAAAAGACCGCCTCAGGATACGAATCCGCAACAGCGGCCGTTTGGCCAATGGAGCCGAAAAGAAACTGCTCGGACTGGGGATAAAAAACACTGTTCAACGCCTGAAATTAATTTACGGGGATGAAGCTTCATTTCGTATTGTGAACGAAAACGATAATTTTGTCCTTACGGAAGTAATAATACCACAAATACACAACTATGAGAGCACTAATCGTGGATGACGAGCGCCTGGCGCGCAAAGAGCTGATGAAGCTTTTGGAAGCGCATCCGATGATTGAGGTGGTGGGTGAGGCGATGAACGCCGAGGAAGCCTACACGATGATCAACGAACTTAATCCAGATCTCTTATTCCTCGACATCCAGATGCCGGGCAAGACCGGTTTTCAACTATTGGAGATGCTCGACGCCGTTCCGCTTGTTGTCTTCACGACTGCCTATGACGAGTTCGCTCTGAAGGCTTTTGAAGTGAACGCACTTGACTACCTGCTGAAACCCATACAGCAAGAGCGCTTGTCTGAGACGATCGCGAAACTTTCGGAGAAGGAACGTGCCAGAGGTGTCGCTGAACGCAACCCGGGGAAGAAGCTCGGTCTTAACGATCAGGTCTTTGTTAAAGACGGCGAACGTTGCTGGTTCGTTAGTCTCAACAATGTCCGTTTATTTGAGTCTGACGGGAATTACATTAAGGTGTATTTTGACAACAACCGCCCGATGATCCACAAATCGCTGAATGCACTAGACGAGAAACTTGACGAGCGCGCGTTCTTCAGGGCAAGTCGAAAGCATATCGTCAACCTCAGCTGGGTGGAGGGCATTGAGTCATGGTTTAATGGTGGCCTGATGGTGCGCCTTCGCGGAGGCGACAAGGTAGAGGTGAGCCGCCGCCAGGCTGCGAAGTTCAAAGAAATGATGTCCCTATAGAAATTGGAGATTGGGAGTGGCCGGTCTCTCCGAACGGCCAACCAACAACTAACAAAAAAGCCGGCTTTTGGGCCGGCTTTTTTTGTTGGTTACTTATTCACTTTTCTTTTCTTTAGGCTCCTTGGGCTCTTTGGGCACCTTGGCTTTCTTGACTTTGATGGTCATCACATCGCCCTTGCCTTCGTAGTCGGCCAGGATTGTGGCGCCCTCTTCAATCTCGCCTTTAAGGATCTCTTCAGCCACAGGGTCTTCCAGGTATTTCTGGATCGCGCGGTTGAGTGGCCGTGCCCCGAACTGCTGATCATACCCTTTCTCTGCCAGAAAGTCTTTTGCTTTCTCGGTCAGTTCGACGTGGTAACCGATTTGCGTGATACGTGCGAACAGCTTGTTGAGGCTGAGGTCGATGATCTTGTGAATATCTTCGCGCTTCAGCGAATTGAATACGATCACATCGTCCAGGCGGTTGAGGAACTCAGGGCTGAACGCCCGCTTCAACGCACTTTGGATTGTCGACTTCATCGCTTCTTCCTCATTTTCACGTCGCGCTGCGCTGGCGAATCCAATACCCGATCCGAAGTCTTTGAGATCGCGCACACCAATGTTGGAGGTCATGATGATGATCGTATTTCTGAAGTCGACCCTTCTTCCGAGTCCATCGGTCAGAATCCCGTCATCGAGTACCTGCAACAAAATATTGAATACGTCCGGGTGTGCTTTTTCGATTTCGTCAAGCAACACTACGGAGTAGGGCTTGCGTCTCACTTTCTCAGTAAGCTGGCCGCCTTCTTCGTATCCGACGTATCCGGGAGGTGCTCCTACCAGGCGTGACACGGAGAACTTCTCCATATATTCACTCATGTCGATGCGGATCAGCGCATCCTCCTTGTCAAAGAGATAGGTCGCCAGAATTTTGGCAAGTTCCGTCTTACCGACCCCGGTGGGTCCGAGGAAGATGAACGAACCGATCGGCTTTTTCGGATCCTTCAGGCCGACCCTTGTGCGCTGGATGGCCTTGGTCAGTTTCTTGATGGCTTCCTCCTGTCCGATTACTTTTCCGGAAAGCTCTTCTGTCATGTTGAGCAGCTTGTTGCTTTCCTTCTGAGCGATACGCTTGGTCGGAATACCGGTCATCATCGCGATCACGTCAGCGACGTTGTCTTCGTCAACCGTGTATTTTTCCGTGCGTGTTTTTTCTTCCCACTTGGCTTTCGCGAGTTCAAGTTGCTCGATGAGCTTCTTCTCACGATCGCGAAGTTGGGCAGCTTCCTCATATTTCTGGCTTTTCACCACGCGGTTCTTTTCCTTCTTCACCTCTTCGATCGCTTCTTCAAACTTGACGATCTCTTCTGGTACGTGGATATTGTTGATATGGACGCGCGCACCCGCCTCATCCAGCACGTCGATGGCCTTATCGGGTAGATAACGGTCGCTGATGTAGCGGTCTGACAATTTGACGCAGGCATCGATCGCTTCCGGCGTGTAAATCACATGGTGATGGTCTTCGTATTTTTCCTTGATATTCTCAAGGATCTGAATGGTTTCCTCTACCGAAGTTGAATCGACCATGACCATTTGGAATCGTCTGGCCAGTGCACCATCTTTTTCGATATACTGTCGGTACTCATCCAGTGTGGTCGCGCCAATGCATTGGATCTCTCCACGGGCAAGGGCGGGCTTGAACATGTTCGACGCATCCAGTGAGCCCGAGGCACCGCCGGCCCCCACGATGGTGTGCAACTCATCGATGAACAGGATGACATCCGGAGATTTTTCAAGTTCATTCATCACCGCCTTCATGCGCTCTTCAAACTGGCCGCGGTATTTGGTACCGGCTACCAGAGAGGCAAGGTCGAGTGTCACCACCCGTTTACCAAACAAGACGCGTGACACCTTCTTCTGAATGATGCGCAGAGCGAGGCCTTCGGCAATAGCCGTTTTACCAACACCCGGTTCACCGATCAGGATGGGGTTGTTTTTCTTTCTTCTGGACAAGATCTGGGCAACGCGCTCAATTTCTTTCTCGCGCCCTACAATAGGGTCCAGCTTGTTGTCCTCCGCCAGGCGGGTCAGGTCACGACCAAAATTGTCGAGCACTGGCGTACGTGATTTCTCAGTTCCTTTCTTCTCTTTGCCCGCGGCTGCACTGCCACTGCCGAAGATTTTTGAAGAATCATCATCCGGATCGTCCGTATCCGATGATGCCATAGGTGTTTCATTTTGATATTCCAACATCTCTTTGACAGTCTCGTAGTTTACATCAAACTTATTTAAAATCTGGGTAGCGAGGTTGTCGGCATCGCGGAGTATGGAGAGCAACAAATGCTCGGTTCCGATTAACTGTGCCTTGAAAATCTTCGCCTCCAGGTAAGTAATTTTAAGCACCTTCTCTGACGCTTTTGTCAGCGGAATGTTCGCGAGGTTTTTGATTTCGTGGGTGGCGGTGCCCTTGGAGATTTTTTCTATCTCGACCCGCAGTTCTTCAAGCGGCACGCCGAGTTTTTTCAGAACGCCTACGGCCACTCCTTCTCCTTCACGAATCATGCCTAGTAAAAGATGCTCCGTGCCGATATAATCGTGACCCAGTCGCAGTGCCTCTTCTCTGCTGAGTGAGATAACTTCTTTAACGCGGTTGGAAAATTTGGCTTCCATGTAAAAATCCTCTGATTTGATTAATGTAAATGTAAAGTTTTTCTATCGTACTATAACTAACAGAAGAACTAAGTTTTACCGCCGTCCGGAGCGGATTATTTCAATTCCTATACAAACGCAGCCCCGCATTTTATTGTTCATTCCGGCGGGAAGCGTTGACGATACCCCGCGCCCCGGGACCCTGGTTAAAGACCACATCCACGAGACTAAGGTTTGGAACAAACTTACTGCCAAACACCTGTTGATATTCTTTAGTTTTGTAAAACTTATTACAGCCCTCAGGCCTTTTTGGATCGATTGTTCCACGCAGATCGGTGACGGCCGGGGCCGCCGGCGCATATACCGTTGATTCCTGAATCACAGGCTCCACTTTCAGCCATTTCAGGCACAATTCAAGGAGTGCACGGTTCAGGTCGTACAGAAAGTGCGGCTTTCTGAAGAGCACATCGTGCAGGTCAGGCGCATAATATTCGAAATAGGGGGCGTTTCCGTAGGCTGTCCTGATCGTCCGCCAATGATTGTTCAGCCATTTTTGTCCGTAATCGATCCGCACGTCACAAATGGGCGTCCTGCCCGTCTTTCCCGTAACCGGAACAATCAGGATTTCCGTCTGATGAGGTCCTTTGATATAACAACGGTTCCGGTACGACTGTTTCTGGTAATGTTCATATTTTTCCACAACCAGTTCATCGGCATCAAAAATGGCCGAAAAATAGGCAATGCAGGGCAAATAATGCGATTCTATGAGGATCCTCTTCATGTGGGAACGCTTTGGGAGGCAACTTCGGCAAACTTGTGCGAGTTTTAAACTTCCCGAAAGTTTACCGGCCTAATGAATGGCGTCAAAGTCGCCGAGGCCCTGGCGGATTACTTCAAAACCGGGAACGGTGCAATCTACGACAGTAGACGGCACGTTTCCGCCGGCGCCGCTGTCAATCACCAAATCCACTTCGTGCTTCAGGTCTTCATACATTTCAACGGGATCGGTCGTGTACGTCCGGATGGCATCTTCGTTCTTGATCGAGGCGGTGATCAGCGGGTTTCCGAGCATTTCCACGATTGCACGGGGCACGGGATGATCGGGGATACGGATACCGACGGTCTTTTTGTTGACATCCAGGATTTTGGGTACCCTGCTGCTCGACTCGAGAATGAAGGTAAAGGGGCCGGGCAGTGCTTTTTTGAGCACTTTGAACACGGGGGTGTCGATGCGACGCGCCCATGCGCTGATGTCGCCGAGGTCGGAACAAATAAACGAGAGATTGAGCTTCTGCGGCTTGATATCAAGTATCCGGCAAAGCCGCTCAATCGCTTTCCGGTTCATCAGGTTGCAACCGATCCCGTATATCGTGTCGGTAGGATAGACGACAATGCCGCCCTTTTCGAGAACGTCGACGACGTGGTGGATTTTCCGTTGTTCCGGGTTAACCGGATGGATACTGAGAAGCGCTGCAGTCATTTTGCACTAAAGTTTGAATTTCAAGGTTAAAAAGACTTACCCGCATGGCATTTTCCGGAAAACGGAATAGACCGCCACTGGAGTAAATTCGTATTTTAGCGCCCAAGTTAGTTTTTCATGCGACAACAATTTAAACTATATCTTTTTCTGGTGTTTTCGATCATGCTGGTGTCCTTTGGCTACTACGGCTACCAGATCGTTTACACGCCCAACATCCTGGTAGGGAAGCAACCGCAGGAGGTGATCATTCCCCGCGGAGCAACCTTTGCGGATGTACAGCGGATAGTGGATGAACAATCGATTGTGAATGATATGCTGTCGTTCAGCTTTTTGTCGAAATTGATGGATTACGACAAACATGTGAAGCCCGGCCGCTACCTGCTTCCGGCGAACATCGGCAACATGGCGGCCATTCGCATGCTGCGTGCGGGCATTCAGGAACCTGTCAATGTCACCTTCAACAATGTGCGGCTGGTGCGCGATCTCGACGACAAGATAACGCGCAACCTCAATATGGATCCGGAAGAATTTCAGGCGGCACTGGTCAAGTTCGCCATGAATAATCCTTATGGATTCAACAAGGATAACGTGCTTTGCATGTTTATTCCCAATACCTACGAAGTATACTTCAACGTCACACCGGAAGAGTTAATTGAGCGGATGTATACTGAATACAAGCGGTTCTGGAATGAGGAACGGCTGGCCAGGGCGGAAGCGATCGGCCTCACACCTATTGAGGTATCAATCCTTGCGTCCATCGTGCAGGCAGAGTCAGTCAAACATGATGAGGCTCCCATCATCGCAGGATTGTATATCAACCGGCTGAAAAAAGATATTCCGCTGCAAGCCGACCCGACGCTCGTCTTTGCCGTAGGCGACTTCACGCTGAAGCGGGTGCTGAATGAACACAAGGAGATTGATTCCCCTTACAATACCTATCGGAACCGGGGCCTTCCGCCGGGACCGGTTAACATGCCGGAAGTCTTTGCGTTGGATGCCGTGCTCAACTACACGAAGAGCGATTACCTGTACATGTGCGCGAAGGAAGATTTTTCAGGAAGGCACAACTTTACATCCAGTTACAGGGAGCACCTGAACAACGCCTCCCGTTACCAGCGTGCGCTGACGCGCGAAATGAGGATCGGCGCGCAAAAGCGAAAAGAGTAATGTATATTTCCGAGACATCTATCCGTGTCCGCTACGCCGAAACTGATCAGATGGGTTATGTCTATTATGGACATTACGCGATGTATTATGAAGTTGCGCGGGTGGAGAGCCTTCGTCAACTCGGCCTGACCTACCGGGAAATCGAAGATGCCGGCGTCATGATGCCTGTGTTGGAGAACCGGTCGAAATATTTCCAGCCCGCCCGCTATGACGACCTTTTGCGCATTGTCACCACGTTGCGTGAAAAACCCGGCGTGAGAATCCGGTTCGAGTACGACATTTACAATGGTGAGGACACACTGATTCACAAAGGTGAAACGGTTTTGGTATTCATCAACAAAGCAACCGGCCGTCCATGCAGGCAACCTGCGGCGATGGAAAAGGTGCTAGAACGGTTTTTTCAAGATGAAGTATAGGTACAAGCGATTATTTCTTCAGTGGCATCCTGCCAGAATAATGCTGGCCTGGATGAAGCGGATCCGGTTCGCGAATCATGAAGATGTTTCGCTTTACCGGATCGTCAAGCGATTCTTGCACAACCTGCAGGATGACGAAATCATGGATCGTGCAAACGGTGTGGCCTTCAACTTCATCCTGGCGATATTTCCGGCCATCATCTTTTTGTTTACACTGATACCGTATGTAACTGTCTATTTCCCCGAGATCAATCGCGACAGCATCATGGGATTCCTGCAAGATCTTGCGGAAAGCGGACTCATGCCGCACAGCATGTACGAAACAGCTTCCACCACCATTCTTGATATCGTCAGCAACCAGCGCGGGGGTCTGCTCACCTTTGGCTTCCTCTTCGCACTCATCCTCTCCACCAATGGTATGATGGCATTGATGCGCGCGTTCAACGCCTGCTATAAGACGATTGAAAATCGCAGCGGTGTGAAAACAAGACTGATCGCGACGGGACTGACGATCAACATGACAATCGTGCTTTTCCTGACGGTCCTGCTTCTGATCGTCGGACAGCTACTGATCGATTACCTTCTGGCTAACTTCGAGGGATTTACCTTTTTTAACTTGAGCAACTTTCAGGTGACACTGCTGTTCATCCTTCGGTTTGTGATTATCTTCATTACCTTTTTCCTGGCGATCTCGACGATCTACTACTTTGGTCCGGCTATCCATTATAACTGGCGTTTTTTTTCTATCGGATCTTTTATTGCTACCTTGCTTTGCCTGGCGGTATCGTACGGGTTTTCGTACTACATCACCAACTTTGGAACATATAACAAGGTCTATGGTTCGATCGGTGTGCTTATCGCCCTGATGGTGTGGGTGCAGTTGATTACCGTCGTACTGCTCGTCGGCTATGAGATCAATGCGAGCATTCATGATTCGATACGAGCTGAGGCGTTGTGGAAGGCACGGAAGCTGCGGAAGTAAAGTGGTAAGTTTTAAGTTCTAAGTTTAAAGGTGTCCCGGATTCCATGACCATCATTGGACGGCAATGTCCGGCACTATCGATTTGCAGATTCAATCTTAATGGACCTTTCAGTACGCGACGTTCGGAATAAATTCAGGGAGCTGTTTGACGGCGATCCAATCGTTGTCAGGGCGCCCGGTCGGATTAACCTGATCGGGGAGCATACGGATTACAACAGAGGCTTTGTGATGCCGGCCGCGGTGAACAAGGAGATATTTTTTGCAATCGGCCCGTCGGATGACAAACGATCCGTCATTTATTCGATGCGGTACGACGAGGAGTTTGAAGTTGACCTTGCCAGGCCGAGGCCTGTGGATGAGCCGAAATGGGTCAACTACCTGCTGGGGGTGTTGTATCAGCTGACGGAACTTGGGCACCGGCTCAAACCGTTTCGTTGCGTATTCGGGGGGAACATTCCGCTAGGTGCGGGCATGTCTTCTTCGGCCGCGATGGAATGTGGATTCATCTACGCCATCAATGAACTCAACGGACTTGACCTCGACAAGCTGAGAATGGTCGGAATGGCGCAATGGTCGGAACATCACTTTGTCGGTGTGAAATGCGGCATCATGGATCAGTACGCGAGCATGATGGGCAAAAAGAGCAATGTCATCCTGCTGGACTGCCGCTCGAATGCTGCGCGGTATATTCCGTTGGCTTTGAAGGACTATAACATCGTGTTATGCGATACGAACGTCAAGCACTCACTAGTAAGCTCCGAATACAATACACGGCGCAAGGAATGTGAGTCGGGGCTTGCCGTACTTCGTAAGCAGTTTATTCACCTTGAAAGCCTTCGCGAAGTCACTATCGAGATGCTCGACCAGCACCGCGAGAAATTTGAGGGAAAGGTTTACCAACGCTGCCTATATGTACTGCAGGAGATTGAGCGGGTGCAACAGGCGGCGGCTGACTTGCAAAAAGGCGATCTCAAAGCCTTTGGCGCCAGGATGTTTCAAACACATTACGGCCTGAAAGACTTGTATGAAGTGAGCTGCGATGAATTGGATTTTCTAGTGGCCGAAGCAGAGCACTATGAAGGCGTTGCGGGTGCGCGCATGATGGGCGGTGGTTTTGGCGGATGCACAATCAATCTTGTCAAGCGGTCCGTGGGGCAGTCCTTTGCCTCTGATATGACCGCCCGCTATAAGGCCGCGTTTAACATTGACCTGGCGATCTACCAGGTTGAAGTTGTGGATGGAGTCAGCAGGGCTTGATGCGGTCCAAAATCGGCCCGGCATTTTGCAGAACACACAAAATATTCTCTATATTGACTTTTTAAATGATCCCCGCTCGTCCGTCGTGACGAGAGGGCGAAAAATACATCCTATGCAAAACATTTTATTGATATCTCTTCTTTGTTGCTTTATGATCAGTTGCTCCCAGTCCGGAAAAAATTCACAGGAAAGTGAAAGCTCGGACGCCTCCGCGAAAGGAATAAGCGTTGCGCCTTTTGGAAATCTCTCAGACGGTACCCCCGTATCGCTGTACACCCTCAACAATGGAAACGGTGCTATCATGAAGGTGATGGACTACGGCGGGATCATTGTCTCCCTCAATGTTCCCGACAAAAACAACGAGTCAGTAGACGTGATCCTTGGATACGACTCCCTTGAACAATACGAAAAGAAGAACCCCTTCTTCGGTGCGCTGGTCGGGCGATATGGCAACCGCATCGCCAAAGGAAAATTTACCCTTGACGGCAAGGAGTATGACCTGGTAAAAAATAATAATGGCAATCACCTCCACGGCGGAACAAAGGGCTTTGATAAGGTGATGTGGAAAGTGGAGCAGGTTTCATCCGATGAAGGCGTCGGACTCAAACTTTCTTACCTGAGCAAGGACATGGAGGAGGGCTACCCTGGTAACCTGAATGTCGAGGTGGTCTACACACTTACGACAGACAACACGGTAAAATTTGACTATACGGCTACGACAGATAAGAAGACAGTTGTCAACCTGACGCAGCATACATACTTCAACCTGAATGGTGGCGCTTCAGACATCCTGTCGCATGTGCTCTACCTCAACGCCGACAGATTTGTAGTGGTGGATGAACAACTCATTCCCACCGGAGAGTTGAGGTCGGTAACCGACACTCCTCTTGATTTTACGACGCCGACGCGGATCGGTGCACGCATCGACGCGGAATATGAACAGATTAGGTTTGGAAAGGGCTATGACCACTGCTGGGTGATCAATGGTGAAGGCATGAAGCTGACGGCGAAGGTCTATGAGCCAACGCGCGGCATCGAAATGACGGTGTATACCACCGAGCCGGGTGTGCAGTTCTATACGGGAAATTTCCTCGACGGCACCCTTACGGGCAAGAACAATGTCGTCTACAACAAGCGCATGGGCTTCTGCCTTGAAACGCAACATTTCCCGGATTCGCCAAATCAGCCTGATTTCCCATCCGTGGTCCTGAATCCTGGTGAAACGTATCACACGCAAACATCCTATACATTTTCAGTGCAATAAGCTTGTGGCGGATGCCACGACACACGGCTGCATTTGGTCAGGCGAAAGTTCACCGTGACCGGATGCGAAGATGAATTGTCATGAGTCAATTTTTCACGCTGCAACTGTTGATCCTGTCCGGAATGCTTTTCGCTACCGGCCAACAGGATGCGCCGGTCATCCCGGATCAGTCGGATAAGACTTTTGTCAATCCGCTTGTCACGCTGGGGCCCGATCCCTGGGTGCTACAAAAGGATGGGTGGTATTATGTGACACATACAACCGGAAGGGATTTGCGCTTGTATCGTACACGCGCCATGAGCAGACTGCGAGAGGCAGAAATGAAGACGGTCTGGACGCCGCCGGCTACAGGCATGAACGCCAGGCAGATTTGGGCGCCTGAAATACATTTCTTCGACGGCAGATGGTACTTCTATTACGCGGCCGACGATGGCGATAATACAAACCATCGAATGTGGGTTCTTGAAAACGCATCGGCCGATCCGTTCACGGGCACGTGGGTTGACAAGGGCAAGCTTGCATTACCAGATGACAAGTGGGCTATTGACGGAACGGCATTTGAACACAATGGACAACTTTACTTTCTCTGGTCGGGATGGGAAGGGGATGTCAACATACAACAGAACATCTACATCGCAAAGATGACGGATCCAACAACGGTGGAGGGGAAACGCGTGCTGCTGTCAGTGCCCGAACAACAGTGGGAACGTCACGGAGAACCCAAAGTGAATGAAGGTCCGCAATACCTGGCTCACGGAGGCAGACATTTTATTTTCTTTTCTGCGAGCGGATGTTGGACGGACCACTACGCCATCGGTGTGCTGATGGCAGACGAAGAGGCCGATCTGTTGGATCCTTCGTCATGGACGAAACATTCCGGGCCGGTCATGGTGACGAAGCCCTCCGCGAATGCCTTCGGCCCCGGCCACAACAGCTTCTTCAAATCACCTGATGGATCAGAAGACTGGATCCTTTATCACGCGAACCCGCAAGCCGGACAAGGATGCGGCGGCTACCGATCAGTACGCATGCAGCCGTTTTCATGGACTGCGGATGGCCTCCCCGTTATTGGAGACCCGGTAGCGCTCGGTGTTGAACTTCCGGTACCCTCAGGTGAGTAAGCAGTAGCTGAAACGCTTCAAAGTTTATATCTTTGATCTGGTCATATCTAAACTTACCTACACTTATGCGCAGACTCCTACTGTTGTACTTTGCTTGTTGTTGCGTTTTCATCACAAACGCACAGACCTCCAATTGGAAGATGGTCGAAGGAAAAATCAGTTCTCCATGGGCTTCGCAGGTCAACCCTGCTCAACCCCTGCCCGAGTATCCGCGACCTCAGATGGTGCGCGATACATGGCTAAACCTCAACGGGCTCTGGGAATATGCCATCGTGCCCGAAGGGACCACTGACGTTTCCACTTATCAGGGAGAGATCCTCGTGCCGTTTGCCATTGAGTCGGCTTTGTCCGGCGTAGGCAAAACGGTCGGCGAAGCCAACAACCTGGTGTATAGGCGCACCGTTAGTCTCCCCTCTTCGTTTCGAAGAAAGAAGGTGCTGTTGCATTTCGGAGCGGTCGACTGGCGTGCCACGGTGTGGGTGAACGGTGTGGAAGTCGGATCACACGAGGGCGGATACGATCCCTTTTCGTTTGATATTACGTCAGCACTAAAGCGATCCGGCCAGCAGGAGATAAAGGTGGTTGTCTGGGATCCGACAAACGAGGGGCCTCAACCACGTGGTAAACAAGTGAAAGAACCACGCAGTATTTGGTACACTTCGGTAACCGGAATCTGGCAAACGGTATGGCTGGAGGCAGTGCCCGATACATATCTGCAATCCTTGCGACTTACGCCGGATCTTGACAACGCGACCCTTACGGTACAAGCAACCGCGGATGCGCTTGAACCCGGAGATCGTTTCAAAATTTCCGCGTGGGATGGCACCCGCAAAGTAGCGGAAGAGGAGTCCGAGGACCTTAACCTCGTATTGCAAATTCCAGACGCGAAACACTGGTCACCGACTAATCCGTTTCTGTACGATCTGCGCGTTACGCTCGTCCGCAAAGGAAGAACGATCGATGAGGTTCGCAGTTATTTTGGAATGCGCAAAATCTCAATGGAGCCGGATGAGAATGGTATCCAGCGCATGTACCTGAACAATGAGCCTTTGTTTCAATTCGGACCGCTTGATCAGGGATGGTGGCCTGACGGATTGTACACTGCACCAACTGACGAAGCGTTGAAGTTCGACATCGAGAAGACCCGCGACCTTGGATTCAACATGATTCGGAAGCACGTGAAAGTAGAACCCGCGCGCTGGTACTATCACTGCGACAGGCTGGGAATGCTAGTGTGGCAAGATATGCCGAGCGGTGACCTTGGTAATAAATGGGATATACGTCCCGGGGTGATCGGCGTGGCAACGGATCGGGACCGCACGGCTGAATCGGAGCGGATATTTAGAAAGGAGTGGAAAGCCATCATGGATGCCACGATGAATGCGCCGTCTATTGTGGTATGGGTGCCGTTTAATGAAGCGTGGGGACAGTTCAAGACGGCGGAGATCGTCGAGTGGACAATGAAATACGATCCGACACGCCTGGTGAACGCCGCCAGTGGCGGAAACTTCCATGACGTTGGCCACATTCTCGATATCCATAACTATCCCGTTCCTGCAATGCCGCGACCTGATCTGTTTGGTAAGGATCAGATTCTCGCACTGGGTGAGTATGGCGGACTTGGTCTGCCGATCGAAGGACACACATGGCAAAGCAAGGACAACTGGGGATACCAAAGTTTTTCCAATACTGATGAGTTGTTTGAAAAATATCAGGATTTCATAAACCGCCTGCCCGCTTTCATTGAGAAGGGCTTGTCGGCCGCTGTTTACACGCAAACCACTGACGTGGAAATTGAGACGAATGGCCTGATCACCTATGATCGAAAAGTGATTAAAATGGATGAGACACGACTGAGACGTCTTCACCAGAAGCTTTATGCGCCATCACTAATGAAGTAGTGTTCAGCAATCCTAAACCAGCGCGGCCATGAAAAAGACATTTTTCTTTTTTTTACTCGCGATAGCGCCTGCGGTAGCCCTCATCGCACAAAGTGATCCGACACCGCGCAAGATTGCCACTACGTACACGCCGCTTCCGCTGGGCTCGGTCAAACCAACGGGATGGCTACGCGATCAGCTGGAGGTAATGCGCGATGGATCTACCGGCCACCTTGACGAGTTGCACAAGAAGATTGGTGACAGGAACGGCTGGCTGGGATTCGATGGCGATAGCTGGGAAGAGACGCCGTACTGGCTCGATGGCGCGGTACCCCTTGCTTACCTGCTCGATGATGAGGCACTCAAAGCCAAAGTCATGCGTTACATCGATTGGACGCTCGACAACCAACGACCTTCGGGCTACTTTGGGCCACTGACAAAAGAGGAACGCGAGCAGGGAATCGAGATCACACCCAGTAACTGCGAAGCGGGTCAGGACTGGTGGCCGAAAATGATCATGCTGAAAGTTCTCAGGCAACACTACGAGGCGACGAATGATCCGCGCGTGATCCCGTTCATGAAGCGATACTTTGCCTACGAGAAGGCAGCACTTGCTAACTGTAAGCTCAACCGATGGACGGAGTGGGCCGCTTCAAGAGGCGCTGATAATGCCATGATGGCCCAATGGTTGTACACGAAAACACACGACGCGTCATTACTGGCCCTTGCCGCCGAAATCGAAAGGCAATCTTTTCAATGGAGCGAATGGTTGGGCAACCGCGACTGGGTGATATGGGCGGCGTCGAATCAGACCGATGAACATTGGATGCGACGTCACGCCGTCAACGTCGGTATGGGTTTGAAAGCACCTGTGATCAATTACCAGCGAACACATGATCCCCAATACATTAAGGCAATAAAGACAGGATGGAATGACCTGATGCGGCTCCATGGCTTGCCGATGGGAATTTTTTCCGGCGACGAAGATCTTCACGGTAACGCGCCCACACAGGGAGTTGAATTGTGTGCCATCGTCGAGGCGATGTTTTCACTCGAAAACATTATTGCTGTCACGGGTGATGTGCAATACATGGATGCACTGGAGCGCATGGCATTTAACGCATTACCGACGCAGACCACCGACACGTACATGGAGAAGCAGTACTTCCAGGTAGCCAATCAGGTGCAGATCTCCAAGGGCGTGTTTGATTTTTCGCTCCCTTTCAACCGTGAGATGAACAACGTGCTCGGCCTGCGCAGTGGTTACACCTGCTGCACTTCCAACATGCACCAAGGATGGCCCAAGTTTATCAGTCATCTTTGGTATGCAACATCGGATGACGGTGTGGCCGCCGTCGGCTATGGTCCTTCACGACTCACTACAAATGTTGGTACGACGCACGAGCCGGTTGTCATCAATACAGTGACGAACTATCCCTTCGACGATGAGATTAACTTTGAGATCAGCCTGAAGAGAGACGTCACATTCCCCATTAAACTTCGCATACCTTCCTGGTGCACCGAAGGTATCGTGAAGTTGAACGGAGAAGTAGTGCGCACTGCGCCGGGAGGTAACATGATCACGATTGAACGGGTATGGAAGAATTCTGACAAACTAACTCTGCAGCTTCCTATGGAAGTGACGACTACTAATTGGGGAAAGAACTCGAGGACGATTGAGCGGGGCCCATTGGTCTATGCCTTAAAGCTCGAAGAGCGCTGGGAGAAAGGAGAGGACGAAAGGGAAGGCGAATATTTCAGTGTTTACCCTGTCGACCCATGGAACTATGGACTGTTGCGTGCCATAGTAGAAAATCCAAAGGACAACCTCGAAGTCAATGAGAAGGATTTTCCAAGACCCTTCGAATGGAATCTCGCGAGCGCACCCATCGAAATTGTTGCCAAAGGAAAACGAATCCCCGACTGGAAAGCCGTTGCCGGTGTAGCACATCAACCGGTAACGGATCGAACCGGCATTTACAAGGGAGAGGTGGCGGACAAAATTGAAACCCTGACACTGGTACCATACGGCTTTACCAAAGTGCGTATCGTCGCCTTCCCGGTGGTAAAGTAACGACTGAAGTTTTGTACGACCAGCAGTATTTGAACCGGCTATAGAAGCGTTAGGCCGGTTGAAAGAAGACTACACGCGCTCCGGATTCTTATATGCCATGCGCGTACCTTTTTCGATGGAATGTCATTTTTGAGGTTGGACAGCCTGGACGTAGCCTATGTGTCGTTTCTGTGTAGAAATGTTTGCCGACTTTCCACAAAATAAATTGCCGCTTACCGTTTTTTAAAAAAGATATCGGCAGTATTTGTAAGTCCCCGACAAAGGCAGCGCTTCGTCTGCGAAATAAAAATTGTTGTTGCGATTCACCTTTTCTTGCGAGCGGATTTGATACAGAAGCCGCTGTTGTAAGTGTCTTCAGACGTCAATCCTGAAAAACATTTTTTAACCTAACCTGATGCGTGATGTCCTGATTGTATTCTGCCCATCCGTCTATAGTTTACCTTAGTATAATTTAATAAACCTCACCGCTGATTTCATTCAAGAGAAGGATCTGCGCTGTAAATACACGAGAAGAATGAGATTGAAATTCATTTTTACCCTGGCCGTGGTGTGTGGCTTTTCATTTACACATTTGCACGCTCAGCAGACTGCCAAGATCACATCTGCGAATACTGCGTACCTGGAATACCTCCCGCAGGATTACAACAAAAACAACAACGATTATCCCATTGTTATTTTTCTTCACGGCATAGGTGAAAGGGGTACAACCTCCAATGACCCCGCCACCCTAAAGAGTTCCGTACAGAAAGTAGCAAATGTCGGACTAGCCAAATACGTGAAACAGGGTGCGCAATATCCTTTTATCCTGATTTCTCCTCAGTTGAAGAGTTCGTATGGAAGATGGACCTCCGGCTATGTGATGGAAGTCCTGAACCATGTAAGGAAATACCTCCGCGTTAATGAAAAACGTATTTATATCACAGGCTTAAGCCTTGGCGGCTACGGCACGTGGACAACACTCGGTGACTATCCAAAAGTATTTGCCGCCGCTGTTCCGATCTGTTCCGGCGGAAGTGCGCTGAGCAAAGCGTGCGACATTGCCGCGGAGAATATTCCGTTGTGGGCCTTCCACGGTACCAGCGACAATGTGGTGTCCTACAATGTCACTACAAAAATGATCAACGCGGTGAACGCCTGCACGCCAAAGCCGAATCCGCTGGCGAAGACGACGTTATTCTCAGGTATGGGTCACAACGTATGGGATAAGACCTACAAAGAAACGAACGCCCTTAACTGGATGCTGAGCTTTACAAAGGGATCGACATCGGGTGATGAATCGTCAACACCTCCGAAAAGCACTAACATTGCCCCGATCGCCAACGCGGGGCCCGACAAGACAACCAGCAATACTTCTATCACGCTTTATGGATCTGGATCCGATAAGGATGGCAAGATTGTTTCGTATCGCTGGACAAAGTATCAGGGTGGCGATGTGACGCTGACCAATGCGAGTTCCCCTGCCGTTACGGTAAGTGGTATGAAAGACGGTCAGTACTATCTGCGCCTCACCGTCACCGACGACAAAGGTGCCACAGACTATGACAATATGAGGATCACCGTGAGCGGGAGTGGCGGATCCACAGGTTCCAATACGGCACCTATTGCCAACGCGGGCCCGGATAAGGTGACGAGTTCAAGCAAGATCACGATCAGTGGATCAGGATCGGATAAGGACGGGAAGATCGTATCCTATCAGTGGACAAAGTACCAGGGCAGCGCCGTAACGCTGACCAACGCAAATACGCCGAACCTTACCGTGAGTGGCATGAAGGATGGGAAGTATTTCTTTCGACTTACCGTGACTGATGACCGGGGAGCGACGGATTATGATAATATGATGGTGACGGTTGTTGGAAGCACAGGTGATACGGGCGACGATTCTCAAAGCACCACAAATGTGCGTCCGGTAGCGAACGCAGGTCCGAACCGCATAACATCGTCCAGCTCCATTACCCTGAACGGGTCAGGCTCGGACAAGGACGGAAAAATTGTTTCTTACAAGTGGACTCAATATGGCGGGGCTCCTACAACGCTGACGAATGCCAACTCGCCTAACGTGACTGTCAGCGGATTGCGTGAAGGGAGCTATTACTTCAAGCTTACTGTAACGGACGACCGCGGCGCAACTGATTCTGACAATATGCTAATCAAGGTCGAGAAATCTACATCAACTGCTGACGGCGGTACTAAGACCAATCTACCTCCTGTGGCCAACGCAGGACCCAACAGACGCATAACTACTGACTATACCAGCGTACGCATTTTCGGGTCGGCCACCGATGCAGACGGAGAAGTTGTATCGTACGAATGGATGCAATACGGAGGAAGGCCGTTGACGTTGCAAAGTCGCATGACGCCGACGGTGACTGTCTCCGACTTGCGCGAGGGCAGCTATTACCTCAGACTGATCGTCGAAGATAACGACGGCGCCGTACACCATGACAATATGCTGCTCGTGGTGGATGAGAGCTAGGGGACGTTAACCCGAAATAGGAGAACATTTCATCCCGGAGGCGGAGACGCGAAGTTCGCAGCGGATTTTGTTTGCTTATTGCAGGTGGTCACTTGTGTTGAAAGGCAAGTTGGCCTGGTGGAAGCGGCTACAAAACCCTGGCGGACTTAGCGTCTTTCCGCCTCTGCCGTTAAGAGGCCTGGCCTCAGATGTGTTTGTTTTTTTCAGGAGATCCCCTATCTTCATACTCCCATCCTCAAACCCCTATGAAGAAATTTCTCCGCATCCTGACCGCAGTCGCCTTGCTGGTGGTCGTTACTATTGCAGGAAGCATCGCTTATATCAAGTTAGAACTTCCCGATGTCGGCCCAGCGCCAGACATTGATGTCGAGGGGACTGCCGCGCAGGTTGAGCGTGGACGCTACCTGGCGAATGCCGTTGCCGTATGCATGGACTGCCATTCGACGCGTGACTGGAGCAAGTTTTCGGGCCCCATTACACCGGGGACCGAAGGAAAGGGCGGTGAGCGGTTCGACCAAACTATGGGGTTCCCAGGTGTCTATTATTCGCGGAACATCACGCCCGCAGGTATCTCACGTTATACGGATGGCGAATTGTACAGACTGATCACCACCGGGGTGACCAAAGAAGGGAGGGCAATATTTCCCGTTATGCCTTATCCGTACTATGGCGCGATGGACGACTCGGACGTGTATGCCATCATCGCCTACCTTCGAACGCTGGCACCGATCGAAAATGAGGTTCGCGATTCGGAGTCGGACTTCCCCATGAATATTATCCTTAACACAATTCCGCACCGCGGCACGCCGACCAATTGTCCGAGTCCGGGCGATACCCTGGCCTATGGCGGATACCTGACCAACGTCGCCGCTTGTCAGGAGTGCCACACCCAGGCAGTGAATGGCCAGATCGTTTCCGAACTTTCCTTTGGAGGAGGGCGGGAGTTTTTGTTTCCCGATGGATCGCTCGTCCGGTCAGCCAACCTGACACCCGATGACAGCACCGGCATTGGTCGCTGGACCAAGGCCCAGTTTGTTGCGCGCTTTAAAATGTACGCTGACTCCTCCGCTGCCTCGCGTCCGGTCGGCCCCGGCGACTTCAATACAATTATGCCCTGGACCATGTATGCCCGCATGACCGAAGAAGATCTCGGCGCGATTTACGAATACCTGCATACGCTCAAGCCGATTTCCAACCACGTGGTGACGTATACGCCCCCGGTTAAAGAGTAAAGCCTTTTCGCTTCCCTCTTTTCCTATGCGGTAAAGAGGCCATCTCTTCTTCGCAGCTGCATTCAGAGTAGCACAGCACTCTTCCTGAACCACCGATACCCAAAAGGGCCAAGTGTCAATTGCCCGGTGTGTTCGGCAATCGGTTCGTATTCCCGGTCGCTGAAGTATTCCATCAGGTTCTTGTATTCTGGCTTTAGGGTGGCCGTCGCAGGCCTGTCCGTCAAGTTGTGCACTGCCATTGCCATTCCATTCTTATATCGGCTCACATGGGCAAAGACGCCGGCATGACCGGTCTCAATCACTTCGTATTCACCATAGCCGAATTCAAGACATGATTTACGGGCGGTAATGACGCGCTCTATCCAATTGAGAAACGAAAGGGGATCGCGCATTTGCCTGTGGACATTGACCACAGCATAGCCGTAATCGCCGGTGGAAAGTACAGGCGTGGGTATCTCGTCAGACGTGGACGCGGAGAAACCTGCATGTCGTTCGGCCGACCATTGCATCGCGGTGCGTACGCTGTTCCGTTCGGGCAACGCCAGGTCATCTCCCATTCCGATCTCGTCACCATAGCGCAGTACGGGCGTGCCGGGCAATGTAAACATCAAGCTGTAAACCAACTCCATCCATTGGCGGTTGTGGTTCAGCATCGGCGCAAGTCGCCTGCGTATACCCCTGCCGTAGATTCGCATGTTTTCATCGGGGGCGAAAGCCGCAAACACATCCGCCCGCTCCTTGTCTGACAGGCGTTCGAGGTCAAGCTCGTCATGATTGCGTATGAACACGCCCATCTGTTCCTTGACCGTCGTCTGCGGCAGCTTCTCGAGTGCATGCTTCAGCGGCGCTGCCTCCTTTCGCGCGAGCGCCAGGAACAAATGGTTATTGAGGTAAAAGTTCAACAGCATTTGCACCTGATCACTGTTGCCAAAGTACCGCTGATACTCCTCCGGCTCGGTGTCGACCTCGGCGAGTAGCAGGCTGTCCTTCCGTTGCTCCTCTACGAAAAACCGGATGTCTCTTAAAAACTGAAACGGATCGCCATCAAATGATTCGTTTCCTTTTGCTTTGATCATGTGCGGCACGGCATCCATGCGAAATCCGGCAATGCCAAGTTTCAGCCAAAAGTGAAGGATATACTGAATTTCCCGTCGCACCTCGGGATTTGTAATGTTGAGGTCAGGTTGATGTTGATAAAACGTGTGGTAGAAGTACTGCCCGGCGACTTCATCATATTCCCAGTTACCGTTTTGATGATGTCCGAAGATGACATCCTCTTCCGGGTTCTCAGGTTTTTCGTCAAGCCAGATGTAGTATTTTCTGTATTTGGAGTTCCGGTCTTTTCGCGCTTCCTGAAACCAGGGATGATCAATGGAGGTATGGTTCAGTACCAGATCGATGACGACGCGAATACCGCGCTCTTCGGCCGCGTCGAGGAATTCCACAAAATGCCCAAGTGTCCCATAGCGCGGGTCCACATTCAGATAATTGCTGATGTCGTACCCGTGGTCGCGATTGGGAGAGGGGAAGAACGGCAACAACCATATACAATTGACGCCGAGGCCGGCCAGATAGTCGAGCGAGCGCGTAAGCCCCTGAAAATCGCCAACCCCATCGCCGTTGGCATCCATAAATGCTTCCACATGCACAGCGTAAATGACTGCATTCTTGTACCAGTACTTTGCCATCGGAACTCGGTTTTCGATGAGCAATAAAAAATCTGAGCCAGCTGTGAACACGCGTTCTGACAACATCCACAACAGAAACAAAAAGAATGAGGCATGTTCTTTTACCTTTGGCGAATGGAGGACGGACACATGAATGAAGAAAGGAACAAGCTTTCCTGGTGGCAACGGGATATTGTATATCAGATCTATCCGAGATCGTTTCAGGACAGCAATGACGACGGGGTGGGCGACCTGGCGGGTGTGCTCGACCGACTTGACTACCTTCAGTGGCTTGGGGTGAAAAACATCTGGCTTTCGCCGGTATACCCCTCTCCGATGAACGACTTCGGATATGACATTTCCGATTACTGTGACATTGATCCTATATTTGGTACACTTGCTGACTTCGATGCATTGGTACGTGCGGTACACGATCGCGACATGAAGCTGATTATGGACTTCGTGCCAAACCACACGTCGGACCAACATCCATGGTTTGTTGAATCGCGGTCATCACGCGACAATCCAAAACGCAATTGGTATTTGTGGAATGATCCTGGCGAAGACGGGGGCTACCCCAACAACTGGATGAGCTCCTTTGGTGGTCCGGCGTGGGAGTGGGATAAGTTAACACAGCAATACTACTATCACGCTTTTGACAAGTCGCAGCCCGACCTCAATTGGCGTAATCCAGAAGTGCAACGTGCCATGTTTGACGTGATGCGCTTCTGGCTTGACCGTGGTGTAGATGGTTTCAGGGTAGACGTGATGTGGCATATGATCAAGGATGATCAGTTCCGAAACAATCCACCGAATCCTGACTACAGACCTGAGCAGTCGACGTTTTACCAGGTATTGCCGGTACACTCTACCGATCAGCCGGAGGTTCACAACATCGTCAGGATGATGCGCCAGGTGTTAGACGAGTACGACGATCGGATGATGATTGGCGAGATATATTTGCCCGTGACAAAGCTGATGGCCTACTACGGGGTGGACATGAAGGGAGCACATCTTCCGTTCAACTTTCAGTTGATTTCACTACCGTGGATTCCGAACGAGATCTTGTCGGCGGTGGCAGCATACGAGGCAGCATTGCCCCCGCAAGGGTGGCCGAACTGGGTGCTGGGTAATCACGACAAGGTGCGGATTGCAAGCCGCGTCGGGTATGAGCAGGCGTTTGTAGCCGCGATGTTGTTGCTCACACTTCGCGGCACCATTACGCTCTATTACGGAGATGAAATCGGCATGCGAGACGCGGCCATTCCTGTGGAAGCCATGGTTGACCCTCGTGGGATCAATATGCCCGATAAGAACCTCGGAAGGGATCCGCATCGGACACCGATGCAATGGGACGCCTCGCCGAACGCAGGATTTTCGAACACAACTCCGTGGCTGCCGGTAGACCGTGTCCACACGGAAGTCAATGTCGAACAACAGATCTCGGATCCTTTGTCGCTTCTTGCGCTTCACCGGCGACTCATCCGACTCCGCCAGGAACAGCCCGCTTTTACGATCGGCGGCTTTGTGCCGGTTTACGCCGATACCCAGCTGATCTCGTACCTGCGCGAGGCCGAAGGCTACCCGCGTTTCCTGATCATTCTCAACCTTTCCCATCGCCCCTGCTACTTCAGAAGCGATATGGAGGGATTTCGGGGCACCATTGAAGTGTGCACTACTCCAGCGTTCGAGGGAAACACCGTCTCCGGCGTCATTGTCCTCGAAGCCGATCAGGGGATGATTGTTCGGCTTCAATAGGATACTCCTTGCAAATAGAATAGGGCCTTTCACCGCTAAGGCGCTAAGTTCGCTAAGTTTTTGTGGCCTTGTTGTTTCAAAAATTTGGACTACCCTCACCGCAAGTTGACTCTTGCAATGAGCAGAACAAAACCCTCTGCGCCCTTCGCGCCTTAGCGCCTTCGCGGTGAAAGACCTACCCTCAGAAACTAATCAACTCCATCTTGTATCGA
>CAYMWA010000023.1:0-32507 GCA_964393795.1 uncultured Roseivirgaceae bacterium | reverse complement strand
AACCTAATGTGATCAAAAAATCCTGTCAGCTTCCGGACGGTCGTGAAATTACGATCGAAACCGGAAAGCTTGCGCGCCAGGCCGATGGATCTGTTGTCCTGCGTATGGGCAATACCATGGTACTTGCCACGGTTGTCTCCTCACCGGAAGGGAAGGAGGGCGCCGATTTTCTCCCACTTTCTGTTGATTACCAGGAAAAATTCGCTTCCACCGGCAAGATTCCCGGCGGGTTCCTCAAGCGCGAAAGCCGCTTGTCCGACTATGAAGTACTGATCAGCCGGTTGGTAGACCGCGCGATCCGGCCCCTGTTCCCCGACGATTATCACGCGGAAACTCAGGTGATGCTCTACCTGATTTCCGGCGATGACCATGCGCTGCCCGACTCGCTGGCGGCGTTTGCTGCTTCGTCGGCGCTGGCTGTCTCCGACATCCCATTCAATGGTCCCATCTCCGAAGTACGTGTCGCACGTGTTGACGGCAAATTTGTGATCAATCCCGGTAAGGCCGAAAAGGCGCGTGCTGATATCGATCTCATTGTCGCCGCATCGCTTGACAACATCCTGATGGTGGAAGGGGAGATGAAGGAAGTGAGTGAAGATGAAATGCTGGAGGCGCTGGCAATTGCACATGAAGCCATAAAGGTACAGTGTCAGATCCAGATTGAGCTGTCGCGTGAGGCAGGCAAGACGGAGAAGCGTACGTACAACCACGAAAAGAAAGACGAGACACTGAAAGAGGAACTCTGGAAGCTGCTGTACGACAAAACCTACCAGCATGCGAAGGCGCAGATTCCCAACAAGCAGGAGCGCTCCGAAGGCTTTAAAAAGATCATCGATGAATACCTCGAAAGCTTGCCCGAGGATACGACAGTCGACAAAGACCTGGCAAAGCACTATTACCACGATATTCAGAAGAAGGCATGTCGCGACCTCGTCCTCAACGAGGGTGTTCGTCTCGATGGCCGGAAGCCCACACAGATCAGAGACATCTGGTCTGAAGTGGATTACCTCCCTTCGCCCCATGGGTCAGCGTTGTTCACACGGGGAGAAACACAATCTCTGACAACCGTCACCCTCGGTACAAAACTCGATCAACAAACCATTGATGGTGCGATGTATGAAGGAGCGAACAAATTCATCCTTCATTACAATTTCCCCGGGTTCTCCACCGGCGAAGTGAAGCCCAACCGCGGCCCGGGAAGACGCGAAGTGGGCCACGGCAATCTCGCCCTTCGCGCACTGAAACAGGTGCTGCCGTCGGATGAAGAAAACCCTTACACCATCCGCCTGGTTTCCGATATTCTCGAATCAAACGGTTCATCGTCTATGGCCACCGTATGTGCAGGCTCACTTGCCTTGATGGACGCCGGCGTTCCAGTGAAAGGACCTGTCTCAGGCATTGCCATGGGAATGATCTCCGATGCCAAGTCGGGCAAGCATGCGATCCTTTCGGATATCCTCGGCGATGAGGATCACCTCGGCGATATGGACTTCAAGGTAACCGGAACGGAAAAAGGCCTTACCGCCTGCCAGATGGATTTGAAAGTAGAGGGGCTGACATACGAACTCTTGAGGGAAGCTTTATTGCAGGCCAAAGAAGGTCGGCTGCACATCCTGGGTGAAATGAAGAAGACCCTTGGGGCGCCGAGACCGGATCTGAAACCGCAAGCACCGCGCGCACAAACCATCACCATTGAGAAGGAGTTGATCGGTGCCGTTATCGGCCCTGGCGGAAAAATCGTTCAGGACATTCAGAATACCACGGGTGCTACGGTGGTCATCGAAGAGGTCGACAACAAAGGGGTGGTCAGCGTTTTCGCTACGAACAAAGAATCGATGGACGGAGCCATGCGTCGCATCCGCGCGATTGTCGCCACCCCGGAAGTGGGAGAAGTGTACGAAGGAAAGGTGAAGTCAATTATGCCGTTCGGCGCGTTCGTGGAATTCATGCCCGGCAAGGACGGACTCCTGCACATCTCTGAAATCAAGTGGGAAAGACTGGAGAACATGGAAGGCGTTCTTGAAGTAGGGGAAGAAGTGAAAGTAAAACTGATCGAGATTGACAAGAAGACTGGCAAGTTCAGACTGTCCAGAAAAGTATTGCTGCCCCGGCCGCCCCGGAAAGAAACTACACCAACCGAATAATCCGATGATGCCGAATTGACTGGAACTAACTTTTCCGTTTACTTTGTTAAACAACCAATTGTATAGCGAACTGAATGAGACAGCTTAAGATCAGTAAACAGATTACGAACCGTGAAAGCCAGTCCCTTGACAAGTACCTTCAGGAAATCGGAAAAGTGGACCTGCTCACGCCGGATGAGGAAGTAGAGTTAGCGAAGAGGATCAAAGAGGGCGATCAGATTGCCCTCGAAAAACTGACCAAAGCAAACCTTCGATTCGTTGTCTCGGTTGCCAAGCAATACCAAAACCAGGGGCTGTCTCTGGGCGACTTGATTAATGAAGGAAACCTCGGACTCATAAAGGCCGCGCAACGATTCGATGAGACGCGCGGCTTTAAGTTTATCTCGTATGCGGTCTGGTGGATTCGTCAATCCATCCTGCAGGCGCTGGCCGAACAATCGCGTATTGTACGGCTGCCGCTGAACCGCGTCGGGTCGCTGAACAAGATATCCAAAACGTTTTCAGAACTCGAACAAAAATACGAGCGCGAACCCTCACCGGAAGAACTCGCCGAGGTGCTTGATGTGACCACCGCCGAAGTGGTCGATACGATGAAAATTTCAGGGCGCCATGTGTCCATGGACGCGCCTTTCGTGCAGGGCGAAGAAAACAGTCTGCTCGACGTCCTCGAGAATGATAGTGAAGAAACGCCCGACTCGGGTCTTATGAATGACTCGCTGAGAAGAGAAGTGCAACGCGCACTCTCCACGCTTACCCAACGCGAAGCCGACGTCATCACCCTCTACTTTGGCCTCAATGGTGAACATGCCATGACCCTTGAGGAAATTGGTGAAAAATTCAACCTGACCCGCGAGCGGGTGAGGCAAATTAAGGAGAAGGCGATCAGGCGGTTACGGCATACCTCCAGAAGCAAGGCCTTAAAACCTTATCTCGGCTGACCGGCCGCGGTGCCCTCCTTGTTAGAAAGACGATTTTGTGACATTGGCCGCAGATGCCGCCGTTCGGTTGACAACAGCGGTTGCTTCATTTTAAAACGGATATAAAATCATGAGTCAAGAAGTGGTTAAGGTACTCATCATCGGTTCCGGACCTGCCGGATATACGGCGGCAATCTATGCCGCGCGGGCGGGTCTGAATCCAGTATTGTACACCGGCGGACAACCGGGTGGACAACTGACGACCACCAACGATGTTGAAAACTTTCCCGGCTATCCTGACGGGATAAACGGGCCGCAGATGATGCTCGATTTTCAGCAGCAAGCAGAACGCTTTGGCACTCAAGTGCGATACGGTTTGGTAACATCAGTTGATTTTTCGGGTTACCCCCTGAAGGCCGTCGTTGACGAAAAGCAGGAAGTGATCGCCGAAAGCGTCATCATCGCAACCGGCGCATCGGCCAAGTACCTGGGCTTGCCGGGGGAGGTCACCTACAACAACAAAGGCGTGTCTGCATGTGCTGTCTGTGATGGATATTTTTATCGCGGCAAGGAAGTGGCGGTTGTTGGCGCCGGTGATTCGGCCGCCGAGGAGTCCACCTATCTCGCAAAATTATGTACTAAGGTTCATTTACTGGTTAGAAGAGACGAAATGAGGGCATCGAAGATCATGCAAAAGCGCGTCTTTGCGACCCCCAATATCGAAATCCACTGGAACACCGAAGCGGAAGACCTCGCAGGAGACGAGACCGGCGTAACCGGCGTTCATGTGGTGAACAACCAGACGGGCGAAAAGCGCCTGATCCCTATTCAGGGATTCTTCCTCGCCATCGGCCACAAGCCCAATACAGACATATTCAAGGGTATACTCGACATGGATGAAACCGGCTACATCAAGGTGATGCCCGGTTCCACCAAAACCAATGTACCCGGCGTTTTCGCCGTCGGCGATGCTGCTGATCGTATCTATCGCCAGGCGGTGACAGCTGCTGGTACAGGCTGTATGGGCGCACTTGACGCGGAGAAATTCCTGGTGGCCAGGGAATTGGAGGTTGCCCCGTAGAGACAAGGCATGCCTTGTCTCTACACGCACGGATCACCATAAAATCAAAAATGAAATTAGACATCCTCGTCTTTGGTTCCCATCCCGACGATGCCGAATTAGGCTGCGGCGGTACGATTGCCCGCCATGTCAGTTTGGGATACAAGGTCGGCATAGTGGATCTGACCCGCGGTGAATTAGGCACGCGGGGAACCCCCGAACTCCGTCATCAGGAAGCCGAGGCATCGGCTCGCATCCTGGGCGTTGCTGTCCGCGAGAACCTTGGTCTCTCCGACGGCTTTTTTCAGAATACGCCAGAGAGCCAGATGAGCATCATCCAGGTCATACGCAAGTATCAACCGAAAATTGTTCTTGCCAATGCCGTATATGACCGGCATATCGACCACGGCAAAGGGGCATCGCTGGTGCACGATGCCGCATTTCTGTCAGGACTCATCAAGATCAGCACTTCCGACGGTGATGGCCACCAACAGCAGCCCTGGCGGCCTGACGTCATTTATCACTATGTGCAAAGCCAGTTTATCATGCCTGACGTAGTCGTGGACATCTCCGAGCAATGGGAAACAAAGATGAACGCCATCCGGGCATTCAGCTCACAGTTCTTCAATCCGGCGAGTAACGAGCCCGAGACTTACATCAGCAAGCCCGGCTTTCTGCACATGGTCGAAGCGCGCGCGGTGGAATACGGCCACGCCATCGGCGCCACTTATGGCGAAGGGTTTACCGTACGCAGATTTGTGGGGGTTAATGATCTGTTTGATCTGAAGTAGTCGACATTAATTAGGCCGCATTTCGAGCGAAAATAGTCCGTACTCACCACTCACCACTCACCACTCACCCTCACCCTCACCCTCACCCTCACGGCGCGAGCCTGAATATCCGCCACTGTTCGTCGACCAGCACATACTGGATACGGTCATGCAGACGTCCATGGCCTCCCTGCCAGAATTCGATCTCAAGCGGTTCCACCTGAAATCCTCCCCATTGGTGCGGCCGTGGCAGGACTGGCTGACCTTCAAATTTGTTTTCAATGGCTTTGAAGCGTTGCGCCAGGATGTCACGGCTGCCAATCAATGAACTTTGGGGTGAGGCCCAGGCGCCGATCTGTGAATCGCGGGGGCGGCTTTGGAAATAGGCATCGGAGGTTGCCGCATCGACCCGGGAGGCCACGCCGCTGATCCGCACCTGCCTTTCCAGTTCTGGCCAGAAAAATGTTAACGCACACGCAGGCCGCTCTTCCAGTTCCCTGCCTTTCCTGCTTTGGTAATTCGTATAAAACAAAAAGCAATTGCGCTCCAGCCCCTTCAATAAAACGATCCTCGAAGAAGGACGGCCGTCGGCGCCCACTGTAGCGAGGTTCATGGCGTTGGGCTCGGGCACTTTCGCCTGCAACGCCTCGTCAAACCATTTCTCAAATTGCTTTATCGGATGTGGGTCGACACTGTCCGTATCAAGCGTTGCCTTTCTGTAGTCTTTTCTTATATTAGCCAGGTTTTCCATCTCAATTTTATGTGCAGTTGATAGCCAATTTTGCGGCGGGTTCGGGCACGAAATTTATCAAAGAAATAAGATTTGCATAGATGATGGGTAAGTATTTTATTCATGTAGTAAAAGGCACCAGTTCCTTTTCGTTTCCAACATCTGAATGAGTGTTCAATCGATAAATCGCGCGAATGGAGTTCTTTAAATACCGGAATAAAATAAAACCCGAGAAAGGCAGGTTACTCATCTCAGAACCGTTTCTTCCTGATCCGAATTTTGACAGAACTGTTGTCCTGTTGTGCGAGCATAATGAAGATGGGTCGTTCGGCTTCGTGTTGAACAAACCTTCAATTCTCAAGGTAAATGAAGTGATTGAAGATCTTGAGAAGTTGGAGAATGTCGTCTATGTAGGGGGGCCGGTTCAGCAAGACACGCTTCATTTCATTCACAGGAACGTTACATTGGAGAATGCGATGGAAATTGTCGACCAGATATATTGGGGAGGAGCCTTCGAAAATCTGATGATGCTATCCGATACCGGGCAGCTCAGCGGCAATGACATTCGTTTTTTTCTGGGATATAGTGGCTGGGGGCCCGGCCAACTGGAAACCGAACTCGACCAGGACTCCTGGATTGTTTGCGATTACGTCACCGACCAGCTGTTATTCGATACAGGACCCGATGTTATGTGGAGAAAAGCACTCGAAAACATGGGTGGACGGTTTTCCGTGTACTCTAACTATCCGGTCGATCCGCGATTGAATTAGCATTTTTGGTAACTTAGCATAAAAGGGGGTAGCAATGGATTCATATACCATGGAAATCGACAAAGAAAAAGGCGATGGACTTGATCACATTCAGGAGACCGGTGTTTCCAGGCAAAAGGAATTGCGCACGGAGGCGGACCTCAATGAAAATGATGAGCACTTCGACGATACCCTCGACGAAGAAGAGCAGAAACCTGTCGATTACAGCAACTACACCAAGGCTGAGTTCGTCGCGTTGGTAAAGGAACTGGCGCGCGATTCCAATTTCAAAAAGGCGGACGATATTCTTCGTGAAATCAAGCCTGTCTACGACGACATTCGCGAGAAGGAAAGACTCGCAGCACTTGAAAAATTTACTGCCGAAGGAGGCGAGCCGGACGGCTTTGAATACAAGGGGGATGACCTCGACACTGCATTCGATGCCCATGCAAAAGCGATTCGCGATCGGCGTTCACTCCACTTCAGGCAACAGGAGGAACAGAAAAACGAAAACCTTCTAAAGAAACAGGAACTAATCGAAAGGCTTCGCGTACTCGTCGACTCCTCCGATAATTCCAATCAGTTCGATACGTTCAAGGAACTACAAAAGGAGTGGCGCAGCCTCGGTCCCGTGCCGGGTGCGCAGGCGAAAACACTCTGGGCAAACTATCACGCGCTCGTTGACCGCTTCTACGACAATCAGAGCATCTATTTCGAACTGAAAGAACTCGACCGGAAGAAAAATCTTGAGGCGAAACTCGACTTGTGTATCAGGGCGGAGCGCCTCAGCGAAGTGGAAATGATCAAAGACGCCATTCGCGAATTGAACGAACTTCACCAGGAGTTTAAACACATCGGCCCGGTGCCTTTGGAAGAAAAGGAATCGGTATGGCAGCGTTTCAAAGCCGCGTCTGATGCTGTTTATGCCCGGAGAGACGCCTATCTTCAAACGCTTCAGACGGAGTTGCAGCAAAACCTCGACGTCAAAGTTAAGTACAGTGAGGAGGCACAGGCGTTTGCCGCTTTCAACAGCGATCGCATTAAGGAATGGAATGAAAAGACGCGGCAGATACTGGAGCTACAGAAGAAGTGGGAAGCAGCCGGGGGACTTCCGCGGGCAAAAGCACGTGAGGTGAACAAGGCATTCTGGTCGGCGTTCAAAGCGTTCTTCAACAACAAGAACATTTTCTTTAAGAAGCTCGATGAGGAACGTGAACAAAACCTCCTGGCCAAAACTGAACTCGTGAAACAAGCGCTCGAGCTTAAAGAAAGTCAGGACTGGGAAAAGACTTCAAATGACCTGAAGAACCTTCAACAGAAATGGAAGGACGTCGGGCCCGTTCCGGAGAAGTTTCGCGAAAAGATATTCAAGGAGTTCAAGGAAGCCTGCGACTATTTCTTTGCGCAGAAGCGGGGGCAGATGGGTAAAGTCGAACAGGAGCAGATCGATAACCTCAACCTCAAAACGGCGATATGCGAGGAGTTGGAGCAACATGCTGCCGAAAGCACGGCAACGGTAGAAATACTACGCGATCTCCAGGATCGATATAATACCATAGGATTCGTTCCGCGCAGAGATATCAGTGCAATCAAGGGGCGTTACCATGAAGCCGTCGAAAAATTTGTAAACGCCATTCCCGATCTCACGGCAGACGAGCGGAGCCGCGTCATGCTTGAAAACAAGATCAGTGACTTGAAGAGCGATCCGATGGCCGACCGTAAGATCTACCAGAAGGAACAAGCCATCCGCAAGAAAATCACCAAGGCCGAGAACGACATCGCTCTTTGGAAAAACAACATTGAATTCTTTGGCAGGTCACAGAATGCCGACAAAGTGCGTGATGAATTCAATGAAAAAATCCGGGAGGCCACCGAACACCTCAACGAGCTGAAACAACAGTTACGCCTGCTCCGTACGGTCTGACGCAACGAAGCGCGTTTCCCATGGTTGCAGTGTTATGTCGGCGCCATTCCATCGAACATTTTGTTCTACCGAGGTGAGATTGACTACTCCAAGCGTCTTGTCATCCAGCAGTACTCCCTGTGCCTTCAGCGAGTCACTGCTGTCGAGTATCTTGACCGACCGCTTCTGAAAACGCGTGAACTGCCGGATCACATCATACACCGGATAAGGTTGTCCATCTGACGAAAGGATACCCTGATTGCCCACTGTTTGAAAAAGCGTGACTGCAGTAGCATTTCCTTTGGCGAGACTGCACAGGCACGCAAAGGTCCAGGCAGCAGCAAGCGGTTCTTTTTGTCGCGGATCGGCTTTTTGCGACTCGTCAATAAAAAGATCGGCGGGATTGCTGGCGTAGGGATTGAATCGCCTCCGAAGTGTCAGTGGAGACAGGTGGATCTGTTTTTCCTCGCCGTATAGCGCCGATGCACTCTTCACGAGGTATTCCGGCGAAGCCGAATTCTCAAGGATGGTCAGATCATCGGATGCATGCTCCTGAGGGTCCATGGCGAAACTGATATAGTCGGCATGCGTTCCCTGAAAACGATGTTTGTTAAGTTCGTTGAAGTTGTAGTTGGTGCCTGCGCCAAACTGTGTTGACGGGAGCTGCATGCGGAGTTGTGGAATGTAGTCGATGATGGCCTGACCAGTGGCCATTGCACCTGTCTGCAACAAGAGCACCTTCCGCAATTTTACCTTGTTTTGCTGGCAGAGTACGACAAACGCCTCCAGTTCTTCTGCGAAGTTGTCCGTCAGGTGCAACGCAACCTCAAGCGGAAGGTTGATGTGATAGGCGCCCTCGTAGGCCTTCGAGAAGTCTGACACCCAATTACTGTCAGCAGGATGCAAGTCTATCCGGTAGTGATGTAACCTCAGTGCGCGTAGCGATTCGGCGGTATCATCGGGAAACGCTGCCATTTCCGTCGATGCCCCGATGCCGATGACAGGTAGTTTGTGCGTGGTTTGTGATGATGTCAGGACGACCTGGTCCGTAGCAGATGCAATCGCTGACAGTGTAGCCAACGGTCTGAACGTGATGCGTTGGAAAACCTTGTCGCCGGCTTTCATCGCTACCGGAAATGGATTGTCCAGCGGCGTACAAAATGTTTTGAATGATGCGTCTCCCCAGTTGCGCTGGTCTTCCGTCTCGAAAATATCGCCCTCAAACTCGAGCACAAAGGGAAGGCCGTCACTTTTCCACGACATGGATTGGATTTGTTTGAATGGATTGTGGGGCGCCACTTCTCGCGGGAAGGGCAGGGTACTTTGCGGCTTGTCGGGATGGTGAAGGGTGCAGTCCTGGTCTACTACACTGAGCGGATGCAGCACGCAAAACCCGGCGCGGTTCTTCCGAAAGTCCTTTCGCACTGTCCCCGTAATCTCAAAAACAATTTTCCCGTCGGCGTGACCGTTGATCGAGGCGGACCAATCCATCACGGCCTGACCATCATCGCGGTTGAAATAATCGTACGCGATCTGGAAGGAATCTTCCCCGGTCGTGATCACCTCGTTCGCCAACTCGCCGGTTATCGTGTTCCAGTTGTGATCGCGCAAGGCGAAGTAGATCATCCGCAACACTTCCGTTTCGCCATAGGCCATTCGCCTGAGGAAACCTTTTTCATATACAACACGAAGGGGGCCAGCATGAAGAATTTGCATAACAGCTATGTATAGGTCAGCTTGAAAAATAGGAATAATTCAAATGGGAGCCAAACCAGGTGCGTCCCGTCTGAATCTTGCCTTCGCACGCTGCATTTGAGCGACGGAACTTCGTCCGGATTTTCAAAATGACCGCAATTAGCGTAAATTGTCCGCTCCATTTATCTTAAAGCATTTCGCGCAACAGAGCGATGACCGACAACATCCTAAGGGCCTATGGCCTTGATCCCCGCCAAACGCAGGTAAATCCGCTGACGAGCGGATTGATTAACAACACATGGAAAGTAGTGACGGAAGATGCGGAATATATTTTTCAGCGCATCAACGACCATGTTTTCACTAAACCGCTTGAGATTGCTGCCAACATCAGGATGATCGACGGCTATTTGAAAGAACATTCTCCAAGCTATCTGTTCGTTGCTCCCGTACCTAACCGCGACGGCGACGACATCTACTTTGAACCGGGAACGGGATACGTAAGGGCGTTTCCTTTCATTGCGGGATCGCACACCATCAATACCGTATTGAACCCGGGACAGGCGTTCGAAGCGGCACTGCACTTTGGTAAATTTACGCGGCTCCTCGCAGGATTCGAGGCGCGTCTGCTTAACATTACCATCCCTGATTTTCATAACCTTACCTTGCGCTACCAGCAATTCGACGCCGCGCTCCGGGAGGGGCGCCCTGAGCGCATCAAGCAGTCATCAGCGTTGATCGCGACGATCAAACGGTACGCCCACATTGCGGAAACCTACGAAAAGATCCGGAAGAGCAGCGCCGTGAAACAGCGCGTCACGCATCACGATACGAAGATCAGCAACGTTCTTTTTGACGAACATGGCAAAGGATTGTGTGTCATTGACCTCGACACCGTTATGCCCGGCTACTTCATCAGTGACGTGGGGGATATGATGCGCACGTATTTGTCGCCAGCGAATGAGGAAGAACGCGACTTCGATAAGATCGAAGTGCGCGAAACGTTCTTCAAGGCGATTGTGAACGGGTACCTGAGCAGCATGGGCGACGAGTTGAGTGCGGAAGAGCAGGGACAGATCCTGTACGCCGGACTATTCATGATCTACATGCAGGCCATACGTTTCCTCACTGACCACCTACTGGGCGACGTCTATTACGGCGCACGTTATGAAGATCACAATTTCGTGCGCGCCGGCAACCAGTTGGTATTGCTGAAACGGCTAGACGAGAAGGGGACACTTCTGAAGGAGGTGGTTAAGAGCGAATTGCAGACACGCTCGCATTTCATTTTTTAGCGATTGGTTGTTGGCGGTTGGTTGTTGGCTATTGGTTGTTGGCGGTTGGCGGTTGGCAGTCCTTGCCACTTGACGTTTTGCATCAATCGCTGAGCGTCTTGCTTTTGAATCAAAGCCGAAACGACAACTCAACACTTCACCAGCCAAAGGCCAATAGCCAACAGCTAACAGCCAACACCAACCGCTAAACTTTAAAGAACACTCCCTTCCTGAACAGAAAATACAGCATCCACCACTCCAGTGCGAAGGTGATAATTGATGTGAGCACCAACATCAGCATCTGCGGAAAATTCGCCATTCCCATCAACCCGGTCGTGATGGCAGCGATATAGTCGTTGAACCACCGGCCGCCCACGATTTCGATAAACAGGTAGATGAACAGTGAGTTCATGCCGACGACCACAAAGAACTTCACATACTTCCGATGATCGCGTATGTCGATCCACCAATAGAGGAAGGCGAGGGCGATCAGACACCATCCGCCCGACGCCAGTACAAACGAGCTTGTCGCAATGCGCTTGATGATGGGCGTGAGACCCGACCAATCCATCGCATAACCAAGGATCATCGCCGCCAGACCGCCCAACACAAGCCATTTAACCTTTTCAAGTTCGGGCTTCGACGTGATGAGCAATTTGCCCGCCAGGCAGCCCCAGATCGTATGGGCAGCGGTGGGCAGAAAGTTGATGGCCACCCAACCACCGCCGTTGATCTTGTTCATCAGCACGAGGTCCATGAAGTTGCCAAAATTTTGTTGGTCGGTAAAGGGTTGGTCGAAACCTGGCACGTTGGTAAAGCGATAGAGTATTTCCGTGAGCACCAGCAGCCCCAGGCTGAAGGATATCTGTGCGGAGAATGACCAGCGGAAGATCAGGAAAGCGATGAGCGTCGTGGCGGAAAGTTGTGTCAGCACGTCCCAGAGTTCGAAAGACAATCCGCCGGGGCGTACCGCATAGTCGAGAACACCCCAGAAGAAAAGCCAGCATGAACGCTTAAAGACCTTCACGAATGACTGGCTCCATGGCATGCCATCGCGCTGCTGTCTTTGCAGGGAGTAGGCCATAGCGGTTCCCGCCATAAACATGAAGCCGGGTTGAATGAGATCCCAGAAACGCAGCCCATTCCACGGGTGGTGTGAGAACTGAAGGAAAAACAGCTGGAGCGCCGAGCCTTCCGTGGCGTCGAACAGGTGGCCGAAAAGACGAACACTGTCAAGCATCAGGAGGACCATGATCATGCCACGCATGAAGTCAAGTGACAACAATCGCTGAAACTTCCCGGGTTTCACAGCGGGCGCTTCAGAGGGTGCTTTCTCGGTTGTGGGGGCAATCATAGGCTGGCTTAGGCGTTTCCAGCCCTAAAATAGTTTTTTTTATTTACCTGCCTTTGACTATCACCAAAAATCCACGTCCGCTCGTGTATTCGATAAAGGTGCAAAGCAAATTTGGGTTACCTTTGGCCTGCGGACCTGTCGGGCACAATTCCCGATGCGCACATGTGTAACGTAAGCGATTGTAAAGTAAATCAACCGATGAGACGAATTATTATTCTCCTCCTGCTCTGTTCTTCATTCACCCTCTCCGCGCAACAGCGTCCGTTCTGGAAGGAGATCAGTGCCTTTATGTCCGCCGACAGTATTGAAATGCCGCCCCGAAAGTCGATCGTGTTCGTGGGCAGCTCTTCCTTCAAGATGTGGAAAGATCTGGAGCAGGATTTTCCGGATCATCGCGTAGTGAATCGCGGGTTTGGCGGGTCCAGCCTTCCGCATGTGATCGACTACGCGGATGAAATTGTCATCCCATACAAGCCGCGTCAGGTCGTGATCTATTGCGGCGACAACGACTTTATGGATCCAACGGTGACCAGTGAAATCGTCATAGAACGCGTCAAGACATTGTTCCACCTTTTGAGGAAAGAAATCCCGCGTGCCGACATCATTTACGTTTCGATCAAACCGAGTCCAAGCCGCCAACACCTGATGCCAAAAATGGCGGCCGCCAATGAGGCGATTCAGAAGTTTCTGGAGGCACAACGCAAGGCGGTCTTTGTTGACATCTGGCATCCCATGCTTGACGATCAGGGGCAACCAAGAAAGGAACTATTCCTGAATGACATGCTGCACATGAACCGAAAGGGGTACGCCATCTGGCAACAAGCCGTTGAACCGTACCTGAAATAGCGTTATCCGGCAGTTTCTTTTTCGCGATTGCCCGCGTTTGGTGTGCTTCATCGGAAAGGGCTTAGCGTGACCGCTCCGGCCGCCTGCACTTCAGTCAAGATGCAACAACGGTTCGGGTATGCGGAAGGCATCGACTAACGGTACGGCGTCCTGACGGATTTCCCAGCACATCTGGTCGAGTGATTTGCGGATCGCTTTGGTCTTAACACCTTCCATGTACCCGTCTTCCAGATACCACCCTTTGTGTGTGTTCAGCTGATTGAGCGCGTAGAGTGTACAAAGCTTTGAAAGTACCTCACGGCACTTCGAATCTTCTGTTCGTTCAACGGCGGCAATAAATTGTTCAAGCACAATCCGGTCGATATACGCAAAGCCCACTTGCAGCAGGTGGTTCTGGCATACGTTGAAGGCATCGAATGAATCCATTCCGTCATCAATGTGGCGCTTGAGTCGCTTGGCGGCGGATGCAAGGATGTGTCGTTCGCGATACCGGAATGCGTTCAGGTGAAATTCCGGATCGCGCAGGTGCTGTTCATCCGTCGTTCTGACGATGAGGGGATTTCGTTCCGTGAGCGTCGTTTTGGCCTGTTCTGCCAGGTAGTTGAATACGCCAAACAGGTCCATGTTGCTAAATTCCTGTTTGAATTCGGTCAGCCGGCTTCTTGCCACCAACTGCATCAGCACAGTGTTGTCGCCTTCAAACGTCGTGAACACGTCAGTATCGTTCTTCAGCGCATCGAGGCGTGTCTCCGACATATAGCCTCTTCCGCCGCAACATTCGCGGCATTCCTGCAAGGTAGCCGTGGTGTTCCACGTCGCTACCGCCTTGAGTCCGGCGGCCATTGCCTCGATTTCCTGGATATCTGCCTCGCTGCGTTGCAGGAATCGGTCAGTGACATACCGGAGCGCAAAGTGCATAGCGTATGCATCGGCCAGCAGGGGCATGAGCCGCCGCTGATGCTGCCGGTAGTTGAGAATGGGAACTTCAGGTGCACCGTCCGGGCCAAATTGGCGACGCTGGTCGGCATACCGGATGGCGATCGTCAGTCCGGACTTGGCGGCGCTGAGCCCCGATCTCGGCACCCCTATACGTCCGCCGACCAGGGTGCCCAGCATGGTAAAAAATCTACGATTATCACTGGAGATCGGACTGTCAAACTTCCCGTCTTCCGTGACGTGTGCAAAGCGGTCGAGCATGTTGTCGTAAGGAATCGACACGTGGTCGAAGGAGATGATGCCGTTGTCGACCCCGTTGAGTCCCATTTTTCTACCGCAGTCGCGGATGGAGACGCCCGGCAGCACGGCACCTGAACGGTCGCGAATGGGCACCAGAAACGCATTCACACCATAATCCTTGCCATCGAGCATTAGTTTGGCGAAGACAGTAGCCAGCTGCCCGTGACAGGCTGCGTTGCCGATGTACTCCTTTTGCGCCGGGCCATTCGGCGTGTGAACGATGAACGACCGATGGGTGTGATCATAGGTTGCTGTCGTCTCAATCCCCCTGACATTTGAGCCATGGCCGGTCTCCGTCATGGCGAAGCACCCGGGAAGTTGCAGCGTACCAATATCGCGAAGGTATTGCCGGTGGTGTTTTTCCGTGCCGAGGAAATAGATGCTCATGCCAAACAGGCCGAACTGCACCCCGAACTTGATCACCAGACTAAGGTCGTGGTGACTGAGGACTTCCATTGCGGCAAAGTATGATGCCATGTCACCACCACCGCCGTATTGTTCGGGATAGCCCAACGCACCGATACCCTGATCGGCGAGGTGCTTGCACCAGCCCAGGACCATTTCGCGGTAATCTGAAAGCGCTTCAGGGGTTGTCAGCCTGAATTCAGGCTCAGTAGTGAGCGTTCGTATCTTCGCAAACAGTGCCTTGTGTTGACCGTCAAGTATGTCGGCTAACAGGTCCGGATCAAATGTCGAAGCCGTTGCACGCCCTTGCGTGATCGTCTTACGCCCCTGAGGATAGAAGTAGTACACCGCTTCCGCATTGATCACGCCAAGGCTATCCTGCATCTGGCGAAGCGCCGCGCTCACGTCCGCAAGGACCTGAGCGCGTTCTCCACCGCCGTGTTTCGCGGCCAGCTTCAATCCAATATCGATGAGCGTATCGTTCGGATCCGCTTGTTCGCCGAGCACCGTTTGAATGGCTGCATGCCAGCGCTTGTACTCATCCGGCGATGGCGCATTTCGCGGATCGAGCTGCGCAGCCAGAATCGACTTGTCTTCGTCGGTCAGCCACGATTGTCGCTGGATAAAATCATTGATCGTCCTGATCTCCGACGGCGCCAGCAGCGTGTCCGACCATACCACATAAAAAATGGGCAGAAACGTGTAAAGGTTTGGATGCGCCTTTAAATGATCGAGGTAGCTCACATCAGAGTTCCTTTATTCTGATGTTTCGGAAATGCACCGGAGCACCGTGATCCTGAAGGGCAATGGCACCCGTTTTGAATTTGTTCCAGTCGGGATATTCCGTCCATTTGCTGTTGGCCACGCGCGCCTTGAAGTCGTCACTGTCTTCATCAAACTCAACCACCTTCTCGCCGTTGAGCCAGTGTTCGACATGCCCGTTGTTGTAGATAATCCGCGCGGTATTCCATTCACCAGCAGGATTCAACTTCTTCGTGGATGAGGCGGGGAAAACATCATAATAACTCGCCGCGCGCTGGGAATCCTGCAGTTTGCCACCTTTCCAGCCCGTGTCGTCCAGCACTTGATATTCAGGACCGGTTTCGTAGTCGTATTCATACTTCGGATCTTCCACCACATGATAAAGGATTCCGCTGTTGCCTCCGGGTGAGAGCTTGAAGTCTGCGATGAGCTCGAAGTTACCAAACTGCCGGGTGGTAATGAGTGAGCCTCCCATATCGCCACTGCCTTCACCCATGCCGCTGCCGTCGCAGAGGATGGTGCCGTTGTCCACACTCCAAAGCGGGCCTATCGTATCGCGATTAAAGCGCTTCCATCCGTCAAGTGTTTGACCGTCAAACAACAGCTGCCACCCTTCGGCCACTTGTTCCGAAGTCAAAGTGTTGTGCGTTTCCGCGGCAGCCGACTGCTCCGTCGTTGCCCCGGTGTTGTCAGATTCCTTTTTGGTTGTGCACGAAAAAATGGTGCTGGCAAAAATCACAGCACACCCTGATAAGCAGATAATTCTTTTCACAGTACGTATTATTGGTTAAAAATCGAAATTACCTCCTTTTTCATTTCCCTCAAAAAAAATTACTTCAACGGCCATTCACCCCGCCGCCACAATTCAAGAATACTGAACATGGTAGCACAGAATGTCACCCAGATAAGTCCACCGATAAATCCGCCCACCACGTCGGATGGATAATGGACACCGAGGTATATCCGGCTCAGCCCCACGGTGAGAATAAGCAACGACAGCACGGTTACCAGTGTCACTTTCCACCACATCGGCATGGTGTAGCGAAGGCACAGGAAGATAAGAAATCCATAAAACGCCATCGCCGACATGGAGTGCCCACTCGGATAACTCAGCGTATGTACATCGACGAGGTGATCGGTGGAAGGCCGGGCGCGGTTGATGACCTGTTTGAGTACCATGTTCGACAGCGTGGCAAGTATCAATACCAGTACGCTTTGCAACACAAACTTCCAACTGCGGTGTCTGATGAGAAAGTACGCGCTCAGTAGAACGATGAGCACCAGGTATGCATATCGATCGCCAAGATCTGTTGCGAAGGAAAAAAACGCGGTGAGGGTATCACTGCGGAAAGACGTTACCCACTCCGTCACGAAAGAATCGAACGCATGCAACTCATTGTCTGCCAATTCATCCGTCAATTCGACAAAGCCGTTAAGGGCGACGATGAACACAATAATGGAGATTGCAATGGTGATGTAGAAGGGCAGCTGTTGGTTTTTACTGCGAAATTTTTCACGGGCAATGCGGCCCACCCAGGATGCGACCCGCCATAACAGTGATCTGATCATGCGTTGTTGAAAAGGTTCTGCTGCAATAATACACGAAATCAGAAAGCGATCCGATAGGGAACAGAACCTGTCGCCGGGTCATTTCTTTTTTTTGTCTTTTCCCTCTTTCCCGTCGAATATCTTTTCGAGAAAACCCTTTTCGTTTTGTTCTTCGTCTACTGTTCCGAGGTTGATCTGCTGATCGATCGAAGGCTGCAGCGCGCTGATGAATGCGTTCTCGAGAATCTGCAGGATGGCAAACACAATGTTGGCGTGCGGATTGTCGATCCTGCCCTGGAGCGGAATCTTCGTTGCGAATGTTTCTTTCGACTGGTTCTCAAAAATTTCGGTCACCGTTCCGGAGATGCTTTCCCACGCTTTTCGCAGGATGTTATCGTTTCTGTCTTCCATGCCAAGCACGTCGATGTCATGGATGAGCGGCTTGACGTACCCTGTGAAGGCGCCTTCCTTTGCCGCCACCTCGGTGTACAATCCGAAGCTGCCCTTGTTGACGTCAATTTTGGCGTAAGCCTGAAAAAAGGAGTTCAGTTTCGTGAGGTTGGTGTTCTTCCACTCCGCATTCAAATCGAAAGTCGGTACCTCAGCCAGGGGGTTGAGCCGCATGTCCATGTTCAGGCGGCCTTCATAGACCGTGGCTTCGCCATGAATACGCGCCGGCAAGACCGCCGCCGAGTCGTAGCTGTTTTTCAGATTGAGGGCGATGACATCCACATCCGTCATGCTGATGTCCACAGGTGGCGACGACGTCCGGTCGACATATTGAAGCGTTCCGTCGTTGAAGGCGAGGCGGTTTATTTCAAGGGGCATGAAATCTTCCAGCACCTGACGAAAATCGGAAGAATCTTTTTGAACCTGTTTTGGTTCGACCTTTTCCTTCGTAAACCGCACGACAGGCCTTTCAGCTGTGACTTCACCCACCAGAGATCCTTTGAAAAGCGATCGCCATTCAATCGACAGGTCGATAACCGAGGCCGAAAGGAATGGTGTCTCGTCGCCGGTTGCGCTGTCGACCTTGTTGATATAGATGCTGTCGATCTTGTATGCACCCCGGATCAGCGCCAGATCGATGTCTTCGATGTGGCCCCTGTAACCTTCCATTTCGTCGAGACTCTTGTTGGCGTAATGGAGAACCACGTACGGAAGTGCCAATCGGATGGCGATGATTATCGCGACAACACTGATCGCCGCGATGAGCACTTTTTGCTTTCGGTTGTATTTCCGGTGTCTCATACTCCTCAATTTCATCCGGGCCCCTTGCTGATCAGAGGCCGCTGGAAACAGCGCTCGTGGCTTGTAAAAAGTTTATGCCACTTTTTAAATAGCTGATTTTAAATACATTCCTTACTTTTACGCTCGGAAGGATGCCAGGGAGTAATCCTGTATCCGCACCACTTCCACAAACCTTAAAACGAATAATATGAAACTGTACACGTCACTCTTTGTATTGCTGATGTTCTCCGCTGCTTGTAACAAGAGTAAGCAGGGAAGCGAGGAAACGGCATCTGCTGATACTGACAAAGCAGCCACGCCGGTAACCCTCCAAAAGAAATGGGAGACGGAACCCGTGCTCACTACGTGCGAGTCAGTACTTTACGATGAGAAGGCCGATTTGCTTTATGTCGCCAACATCAACGGCGCCCCTGACGGGAAGGACGGCAACGGCTTTATATCGAAGGTATCGCTCGACGGCCAGGTATCGGACGAAAAATGGGCAACCGGACTTGATGCGCCTAAAGGAATGGGCCTGAAGGATGGAAAGCTCTATGTCGCAGACCTGACGCAAGTTCGCGAAATTGACACGGAAACAGGGGAGATCACCAATAACTTTGTCGCGGATGGCGCGCAATTCCTGAATGACGTTGTCGTTCACAACAACAAGGTCTACGTCAGCGACTCGCGCGGTGGAAGCATCTATGTGATTGAGGATGGCAACATCAGCGCGTGGATGCAAAACCTTGATGGCCCTAATGGGCTCTTCGGCGACGATGGAAACCTCATCGTGGCACTCTGGAACGCAAAATCGATCAGCACGATCGATATTTCCTCAAAGGAAATCACGCTCCGCACAGAAGGAATTGAAAATCCCGACGGTATTGAAGCAATTGGCAACAACGAATACCTGGTATCGAGCTGGAACGGAATGATCCATCACATCGATAGCGACTGGAATAAAACACTCGTTCTCGATACGCGCCAGGACTCGGTGAGCGCCGCCGATATCGGCTATGTCAAGTCTAAAAATCTCGTTCTGGTACCGACGTTCTTCAAGAATACGGTGGCCGCCTATGAGGTAGTCAAGTAACCGAACGCAATTTTCACTTAGCAGCGGTCAGGCGGATTCGTTTCCGTCTGACCGTTTTGTTTGGAGCCGGTTCGCACAGCGGCTGGCATGAATATTTTATTCTCACGGAGCGTACCAAGCGCCGTGCAGATGAAAAAGTTTTCCTTGTTCTTACTCCCGATGTTCGTCATTTCTCAAAGTTTGATCGCCCAGAAAGTCAGCGACAGCCTCCGCTATGCCGAGAGCATCTGGTCGATGGAAAAGAGAGCATTGATCCTCGAAAAAATGGACCTGACCGAAGCGGAGAAGGCCGCCTTCTGGCCGGTATATGAAAGCTATTCCAGTGCCATTCAGTACCTTGAAATGGAATACATCCGGCTCTTAAACATAGATGAGGCGCATCTTTCGGAGAAGAAAGCCAAAGCGGTTACCGAGAGCCTTCTCATGAACGAAGTGCTGCTCGCGAAGACCCGAAAGCAATATTTTCGGAAATTCCGAAAGGCGTTGTCCGCTTCGCAGGCGAGCGCCTTCATGCAAATCGACAACAACTTCCGCACGATGCTTCGCCTGCAAATGCAGAAGCAACCGCCCACGTTGCTCACCATAACGGACCGCATTTATACACGTAACTGACCACCGGCATTCCCTTCAGTGTTCGTATTCACCATTTCATTACAACGACGTTGATGAAACGACCTTTTTTGCGGCACGCGTTTTTAGACCTTGTTGTCATATAAGGCCATTAACTATTCATCACAAAAACACATCGACATGAACACTTTTTGGAAAGCAGATCCCATTCATTCGGAAATTCAGTTTAAAGTCAAGCACCTGATGATTACGACCGTTACAGGTTACTTCCGGAAGTTTGACCTCGTGGTAGAGACCGAAGATGACGATTTTACGCAGGCGAAGCGAATTGAATTCACCGCTGATGCCAATTCGATCGATACGAATAGCGAGCAGCGTGATACGCACCTTCGTTCCGGCGACTTTTTCGATGTCGAGAATTTCCGCGATGTCCGGTTTGTCGGTCAGGCGCTCGAACGGTCGGGAGACGACTATCAACTTACCGGGCAACTCACCATAAGGGGCGTAACGAAGCCGCTCACCCTCGATGTATCATTCGGCGGGATCGTCGTTGACCCATACGGCCAAACCAAGGCCGGTTTTGAAGTGGAAGGGAAAATCAGCCGCAAAGCGTTTGGTCTTGTGTGGAACGGCATGACCGAAGCGGGTCAGGTGGTCGTGAGCGACGACATCCGTATTCTTTGTGAAATTCAGTTAGTCAAACAGGCGCAGCCCGCCGTGTCGGCCGAGCAAGCGGATGCGGGAAGCACTGCATACTAGCAGGCGCTGTCTGGCAGGCTACAGGTGCTGCTGTTGTAAACTGGTTAGATTCGTCAACCGGGTTACGTCTTTTGTTTCTTTTTCTGTGCGGATGGAAACAACACATTATTGAGGATGAGCCGGTAGCCAGGTGAGTTCGGAAACAGTTCCAGCTGTGTCGGTCCACGGCCGCGTCCTGGCACCGCTTCCGGGTCATGGCCACTGTAATAGGTCCAGTGTCCGCGTTCCAGCTCTCCGTAGAGATAACGCACCTGGTTCTTCTGTTTGTTTTCGGCCAGGATAAGGGCGGTCGGTTTCACGACATACTTGTTAAACGCCGTGGTGAGGCCGTGAAATTCGTGGATATAGTGCTCATGATCCTGTGTCAGCATCGTCGGAATAATATCCCACTTGGCAGAAAACTGAAAGAGCGTAAAGTAGTCGTCAGCATCATCAAAATAATCATCAGAAACGTTGATGTCTGAGAATCGCCGGCTGTAACCCGGCTCAAGCGTGAACTTTTCAAAGGCAAGGGTCTTGGAAAAATCAAGCTTCTGTTGCATGCCATCAGGATAAGTGTCCACATCTCCATCGTCGAATGACATGCCTTCAGCGGCGAGTGCGATGTCGAACGTCTCGGCACCCGAACACATGGCAAAGAGATAACCGCCGGCGGCGCAAAAAGCCTTGATCTTCCTTGCTACTGCCAACTTCATTTCGGAAACACTGCCGTACCCTAACCGTTGTGCCGTTATTTTCTGAATTTCCGCCTCAATCCGGGAAGACGTTCGCTGTGCATACCGCGCTTCCTGACCTGTAAAATCTTCATGGTGAAGGTGTAGCCAATCAAAACGCGCAAGTTCACCACCGATCACTTCCAGGTCGTAGATAATCTCATAGGGAATTTCGGCATAATCGAGTACCAATATGACGGCGTCCGTATCGTCGGGAATCAAGTCGTTCTTCGGTGAATAGACGGCTATCCGCGGTGCCTTTTCCAGCTTTACCGCATTCATGTTCCGCGAGGGACTGCTAATTTCATCCAGAATTTTTTGGGCTGCGGCATCCGAAACGACTTCGAACGAGACACCCCTTATCAGACACTCTTGTTCAATGTCAGCCGTGTAATCCAAAAGAAAACTTCCGCCGCGGTAGTTCAACAGCCAGTCAAGCGTGCGTTCCTGTTGTAAAACGTAGAAGGCAACGCCATACGCCTTCAGGTGGTTACGCTGGGTATCGTCCATTGGAATCAGGATGGAATTGGCCCGACACGCGACGGAGATCACCACCCACAACAGCATCATCAACATTATTCTCATCCGCCTGTACACTGCTACACCATATCCGATTGTCAACTGATCATCCTATGCGGATGCTGAAATACTTTCTCCATTCTTGCGTTTGAAACAAAGCCACACGACTCGCGCCTGAACTACAGGACTTCCACTTTCCGATCGTCAAACCAGTGAAAAAACACATGCCGGGATCGCGTATTCGTTTTGCTTGTGACTAAAAAACGGATGGAGTACCTGACGCTTCGACGGTTCGCTATGACTTCGGAAGTTGAATGATCAGCGGTTTAACAAGAGATTGACGCCAAGGGCAACGCTGAACACCTGACTGAATCTGACTGTGTTGGAGATGGCTTTGTACCAAAGGTACACGTCGATGGTTCCGCTTTCCGCATAATATTCGACCCCTCGAAGCCAACGATTGTCGTTGGAAAAGTGATGTTGAAGACGTATTCCACCATAGCCGATCACATGAAGGTTTTTAGGCACGTCGTAGTATCCGTCAGGGAAATTATCGGGCATGCTGAAGAAACTGTTACCGCCTACTTCCAGTGTTAAGCCGACACCGGCGTAGGGGACCAGGTTCTGATGCTCCCTGAAGGGGATTAAGGCCAGGGGAAAAGTATTCCTGACCGCGATGGTATGAATGCGGATCGCCGCCACTGACGCGGGCACATATCCGTAGAGGAAATCGACCTCATATCGTCCCTCGTTGAAAGCATATCCCGCACCGGTTGATGCGAGTCCGATGTTCCCGGCAAACTGGAACGGTATGCGGTATGGAACATACCACTTGTGTGTCTTTGTTGAATCACCCTCCGATGCCCATGCTACACTGGCGAAACCAAAGGTGAGAAGAAAAAGCAGACCATAAGTTGCACGTGTAGCCATGTCAATATTCAATTTTGCGGATCTCCAGCCCGGAAGGTGTGACGGATAGTTCCGTATATGCGCGTTTTTGCGGCGATGAGACGGTTACATAGCGCACGCCTTTAACTTCCTCTACGGAAAATTCATGCTTGTGTCCGTGAAGAGAAAGGCCTATTCCATGCGCCTCGAGCAGCGCCCGATACGTGGAATCGTTCGCTTTCATTTGCTGGTCATTAGGGGGGATGTGACAGACCGGTAAGACGTGATCGAACCTCCCGGCATTTTCCAGGTGCTGGGCAAACCAGTCCATATCCGCCTCCTTTCCACTCTCCACCGTCGTGTTATCCCACATCACAAACAGGCAATTATTGTACACGAATGTATAGTTGAAAGGGCCATACATTTCCTCGTACACTTTGCTGCCATTTGCCAGATAGTCGTGGTTACCGATCACGGTGAGGTAGGGGATTCGGAGATTGGCCATCACCTGATGAAACAAGATGAACTCCTGCAGGAGACCGTTTTCGCTAAGGTCGCCTATGACAATGACAAATTGATATCCGGCGCGGCGATTGATATCAGCCACGGCATCCCTAAGTTTGCTGTAGTGATAGTGGGGGTCGGAGATGAGTGCAATTTTGAAGGGAGCACCATCGTCGGCATCGCGCGCCTCTATCCGTTCAAGATTTTTCGCATTGGTATCGTGGTAGCGATCCGGCACGGTCGCCGTAAACGGACTAAATGAAAACCAGGGGTCACACGCCGACAGTGCGGCCGCAAGCGGCCCCGCCAGCAGAAAAGTCATGAACAAAACGCGTGCAGTCATCACGACGTCAGGAAAAATGTCGTGCCTGCCGCTTAAGCGTCGACAGGATGCAGACCTCCATGAAGGAAAAGCCCCTTCCGGTTGAGAAGGGGCGTGTGCTATCGGAGCCCGGGACCCGTACTCCCGGACCTTGTTGTTCGTGACCAAGTTAACAAAATCCTTCCATTCCCGGCAATGTTCGTTTTGGAGCACGGTGGCATAAATTTCTTTACAGGATTGGCATGAGTCTCGTCGAATACAGAAAGAAGCGGTCGTTTACGAAGACTCCCGAACCGAAGGGGGCTAAGAAGGAAACGCGTGGCAAGTTGCGTTTTGTCGTTCAGAAGCATGCAGCATCGCAGTTGCATTACGATTTTCGGCTGGAACTTGATGGTGTCCTGAAAAGCTGGGCGGTGCCCAAAGGTCCGTCGCTGAAGCCGTCAAACAAGCGGTTGGCCATGCTTGTTGAAGATCACCCGTACGACTACAAAGACTTTGAAGGCACTATCCCGGAGGGGAACTACGGCGCGGGGACGGTGATCATATGGGACGAAGGCACCTACGAGCCCGTAGAAGCGGTGCGGGGAAAGGCCGCACAGCAAAAGCGCTTACGGGAAGGTTTTGAGAAAGGGACGTTGAAATTCAGGCTGCACGGCGAAAAACTACGCGGCGAATTTGTATTGGTAAAGACACCACGTCGGGCGGACAACGCCTGGCTGCTCATCAAGCATCGCGATGACTTCGTCAGCAACGAGGACGTCACCGAACAAAACGCTTCGGTCAAGTCAGGCCTGTCGCTTGAGGAAGTGGCGTCCGATCCGGATGCGCCGGAATGGAAGAGCAACCGGGGTGTCAAAGCAAATACTTCAACAAAAGCCCCGGTAAAACGTGGCGCGGCCAGGTCACCAAAACGAAGAAGTACGCCGTCGAAGAGTGGTCGGCCTTCGCCGCCTGCAGACTCGGGCGAAAGGAAGACCCTGCTGAATCCCAAAGACAAAACACAGGTCCGGAATATCGACGGGCACGACCTCAGGTTTACCAATCTGAGCAAGGTGTACTGGCCTGGAGAAAATGTCAGTAAGCGCGACATGCTCAATTATTACTACCAGGTTATGCCTTACATACTGCCGTATATGGAGGGGCGCCCGCAAACGCTCAACCGTTTTCCCAACGGCATCGATGGAAAGAGCTTTTATCAGAAGGATGTGACGGGGAAGGTGCCGGACTGGTTAGAAACGCATGCCTATTACAGCGAGACGGACACGCGTAAAAAGCATTTTCTCGTCTGTACCAACGAGGCAAGCCTGTTGTACATCGCTTCGCTCGGATGCATAGAAATGAATCCATGGAGCAGTCGGTCAGAAACGCCTGACCACCCCGACTGGTGTATCATTGATTTGGATCCTGACAAGAACACCTTCGATCAGGTGGTCACAGCGGCGCTGGTGACCAGGGATGTGCTTAATGAGATGAAGGTTCCTTCATTTTGCAAAACATCGGGATCAACCGGGTTGCACATCTACATTCCGCTGGGCGCGCGTTATGACTATGAAGTTTCGAAGGAGTTTGGACGTGCGATAGCCACAGCAGTTCACGCAGAGATTCCCGCGTTTACCACCATCGAGCGGCTCACGAGTAAGCGCAAGGGCAAGATGTACATTGATTTCCTGCAAAACCGGCCGCAGGCGACTGTTGCGGGGCCGTATTCACTGCGGCCGAAGCCTGGCGCACCGGTATCAATGCCGCTACATTGGGAAGAAGTCAGAAAGGGGCTTAAAATCACCGACTTTAATATCCATAATGCTATCGCCCGGCTGAGAGAAACCGGTGATCTTTTTGAAGGTGTTCTCGGGAAAGGCGTTGATATCGAAAAAGCATTGAAACGCCTGTAGACGGCTGTTGGCGAAGTTGCACCAAAAGCGTCCACCTCAACACATCAACACCTCAACACCCCAACACATCAACACATCAACACCTCAACACATCAACACCCCAACACCTTAACACCCATCAGGTGGGAACGAGATTTTTGCAGGTGATCTAAACACTACCGATTATGAGAAGCCGAGCCAACTTCAAGAGTCATCCTCTTCACCCCATTCTTGTAGCATTTCCAATTGCATTCTTTACTGCGACCCTTATCTTCGATTTGATGGCGTTGATCGGCGGAAACGAACGCTTTTCCGAAACCGCGCGCTATCTCAACATTGCGGGGGTAGTGATGGCTGTTGCCGCGGCGGTGCCAGGGCTTATTGATTTTCTCTATACCGTTCCGCCTCGTAGTTCGGCGAAGAGCCGGGCGGCTACACACGGGATACTCAATGTCTGCATGCTTACCCTTTTCATCATCGTCCTCATCTCGCGTCCCGGTGAAGGCGTTCATACGCCGGCATTGCTTATTGTCCTCGAACTCATTGCCATCGTTCTCATGCTTGTGGCTGGATGGATGGGTGGTACATTGGTGCACCGTAATCAGATCGGCGTCGATCCGCGCTACGCGTTTGCCGGGAAATGGAAGGAAGCGTACCTGAAACCTGAAAACGGACGCGTGCAGGTCGCCGCACAGGATGACTTGAAGAGGGATCAGATGAAACTTCTTCATGTAGCGGGTAAACGGATCGTTCTGGCACGTACGGAAGAGGGCTACGTTGCATTTGATGACCGATGCACGCACAAGGGCGGATCGCTCGCCGGAGGAATGATGATCTGCGGCACGGTACAGTGTCCGTGGCACGGGTCTCAGTTTGACGTTGTCAGCGGCACGGTGAAGGCCGGTCCTGCCGACGAAAAAATAAATACCTACAAAATCGAAACAATCGACGGATTACTTTACCTGAATCTGGATCGGTAGAAATTGTGGCTCTGGCCTTATTCATTCGGCTGTTAAATACTGTGCCAACCCATTCATGTGAGGCCGCCCGGGCTGCTTACAAGTGTGCGTTTATCCTCCCTAAGTGAAAATAAAAACTATTTTTTCCAATCTTTGCCGCGTTCAACAAGAGTTATGCATGTACTGAAGAATCTGTCCATCAGGACCAAATTGTTTTTGGTCTCGATGATTCCGACACTAGGTCTCGTGTACCTGCTCTATAATGCCACGTCGGAATCACTCGCCAAGAAAAATGCCGCACAACAAGTGTATCAGGATTGTGAAGAAGTGGAACGTCTGTCCTCGTTGCTCCATGAGTTACAACAGGAGCGTGGATGGTATCTGATTTACCTGGCCAATAAGAACCAGCTGCACAGTGAAGAAATCGCCAAACAGGCGCTTATGTCTAATAAGGCGCTCTTGGCCGTGCAGGACATATACCGGATCCATGGCAAAGACAGCACCGAATTATTGCTGACGCTTGACAGCATGGATATTTTCCGGGAATCGCCAGCATTTTTCACATCGCGCATCAACGCCGTGAAATCGAGCATTCTCAAGGAAATCTTTAATATCAGCCGCGTATCCAAGAATCCGCAGATCAAGAACCAGCTCGAAGCGCATCAGGCGTTGCTTACGATGAAGGAATATTTTGCACGCACCAAGAACATGCTGCTTCCGTACCTGGTTGACCGCGAATTTAACAGCCGTGAGTTCGCTGCGCTTGTGATGAGAAAAGGTCAGTACGAGCTCAGTCGCAAGAAGTTTGAACTTGGTGCCTCTCCGGATCTGCTTACGGTCTATACCCGTCTGTTCAGCAGCCATGCGGTTCGCGACGTAGAGCGCACACTTGATTCTATTATCGCTGATCCTGACTATGTGCATTCCATGGACCAGGAAGATTGGTGGGGAAAGAGCATGAATGTCCTCAACTCGCTGGAAGAAATCGAACGGTACTCGCTCTTCAAAATAAGGAAAACTGCTGAAGAGCAGGTTGCGTCAATGAACAGGGCAGTCATCATCAACGTCGGCGCCGGAATAGTTACACTGGTGTTGCTTGTGTTGCTTGTGTCGATGATCATTCGGCAGATTGTCGCTTCACTTGCGGACATGAAAGATGCGGCACAGAAACTCGCGGTGGGGGAAGTCGACTTTTCTATCAACGTCCATGCAAAAGACGAGGTGGGTGACCTCGCGAATTCGTTCAGGACGATGGTCGAGACGATCAAGGTGTATGCACACACGGCAGAAAAAATAGGGAAGGGAAATTATGATGTTTCCTTGGTTTCGCGCAGTGCCAACGATGTGTTGGGCGTTGCGCTGAACAATATGAAGAACGACCTGGCCCGGTTGTCGCGTGAGAATGAAATACGCACCTGGCTGCTCACCGGCAACAACAGGCTCAACGATTGTATGCGGGGTGAGAAATCACTTTCCATTCTGGCGGACGAGGTGATCCGGCAATTGACAGAAGTACTCGGTGGGCAGGTGGGCGCCATGTACATCAGGGAAAATGGCCACCTTAGGCGAACCGGGGCGTATGCGTTGGCACCCGGCACGGACGACGGTCTTGTTGCGATGGGTGAGGGGCTGGTCGGGCAAGTGGCTGCCAGTGGCACCGAGATCATTTTCAAAGACGTTCCGGACAATTACCTGAAAATTCATTCGGCGCTTGGCGCAGCCGTGCCGACCAATATTCTGGTCTACCCCTTCACTTACGAGGGCGATGTTAAGGGCGTCGTAGAAATCGGGTCAACCAAAGCGTTTTCAGAACTCGACCTTCAGTTGATGCAACTGGTCGACAAGCACATTGGCATTGCCGTGAACGCGTCTCAATCACGAGATCGGTTGAAACAACTGCTTGAGGAAACCCAACGCCAATCAGAAGAACTTGAAACACAGCAGGAAGAACTGAAACAATATAACGAGGAGTTGCTGGAAAAAACGCAACTGCTTCAGCAATCGGAAGAAGCACTGATGAGTCGTCAGAAAGCGCTTCAACGATCGAACGAAGAGTTGGCTGAAAAGGCTGCACTGCTCGAAGAACAAAAAGAGAACCTCGAATTCACCAAGCGACAGTTCGAAAAGAAGGCAAAGCAGCTCGAGATGGCCAACAGTTACAAGTCAGAGTTCCTATCCAACATGTCACACGAGCTGCGCACACCATTGAACAGCATTCTCATCCTTGCGCAGGTGTTGATGGAGAACCGAAACAACACACTTTCGCCAAAGGAACTGAAGTTTGCCAGCACCATCTACCATTCGGGCAATGACCTCCTTGAGTTGATCAGCCAGATCCTCGACCTCTCCAAGATCGAGGCAGGTAAAATTGAACTGGACGTCAGTTCGTTCGGGGTGGCTGCACTCATCCAGAACCTGCACAACACCTTTGACCAGGTCGCCGGCAGCCGGAAAATCAAATTCGACGTCCATCTTCCAAAGAAGTTGGAGGACCTGGTGATGGTTTCCGACCAACAGCGGATTGAGCAAATCCTCAAGAACTTTCTTGCCAATGCCTTCAAGTTCACACCCCAGGGAGGCAGCGTCACGCTGCATGTCGCGGTTCCCGGCGACGATCAGCCTTTTGCCACCAAGGCACTCCATGACCACCAGAATCGCATAGCCTTTACGGTAGATGATAACGGTATCGGCATACCGGAAGACAAACTGGAGATCATCTTTGAGGCATTCCAGCAGGTAGATGGCTCCACGAAGCGACAATACGGTGGCACGGGGCTTGGGCTGTCGATCAGTCGCGATCTCGCCCGTTTGCTGGATGGCGAAATTCACGTCAAAAGTAAACCCGGCGTCGGAAGTTCGTTTACGGTTTACCTTCCGATTGCACGGACGGCACAAACAACGGAAAGTCAAGCCAGGCAAACGATACGCATCCATCCTGTGCGTGTGCACGAGCGCACGTCAGCGGGCGATAATATTCCGCTACCCATTTCCGATGCCGCTCATTATGACGATCAGCACCTGTTGTCGAGCAACGACAGGGTCATCCTCATCATGGAAGACGACATTGCGTTTGCAAAAGTGCTGCTTGATTTTGTGCGCGAACGGAAATACAAAGGCATCGTCGCACACCAGGGCAACATTGGCCTGAGTTACGCCCGGCATTATAAACCGGATGCGATTATCCTCGACCTGGGACTCCCTGTGGTACCCGGGGAAGATGTGCTGAAGAAGCTGAAGAGTGATCCCGAATTGCGACATATCCCCGTTCAGGTCATCTCCGGTCACAACTTCCGCAAAAGCGCCCTCGAACTTGGTGCCATCGACTTTCTTCCCAAACCGATATCGCGCGAGTCGTTCCAGAAAGCCCTTGATAAGGCAGAACACCTCATGTCGCGAAAGCCCAAACAACTGCTCATCGTTGAAGATGACGTGCATCACAGTCGCGCCGTGAAGGAACTTATCGGCAATGGCGATGTGAAATGTCATGCCGCTTTCTCCGGAAAGGAAGCCATGGAAATGCTGTCGACGAACAACTTCGACTGCATCATTATCGATCTCGGCCTGCCCGACATGACCGGATTCAAGTTTCTGGAGAACATCCGGGCGCATCAGGAAGCCCGGCGTGTTCCGGTTATTGTTTATACCGGCCGCGACCTTTCCAAGGAAGAGGATACACAGCTCAAAAAGTTAGCAAACACCGTGGTGTTGAAAACGGCTTTTTCACATGAACGGCTCCTCGACGAAACCACCTTGTTCCTGCACCGTGTGGAAGCGAAGCTACCGAAAGAAAAGCAACACATCATCCGAAAACTGCACAAGACAAGTGAGATCCTGAGAAACAAGCGCGTTCTTGTTGTTGACGATGATGAGCGCAATGTGTATTCACTGTCAAATGTGCTTGAACAGGAAGGTGTCGAATGCCTGACTGCGGGCAGTGCGAAAGAAGCTCTTGCGCTACTTGCCGACAGAAAGGACGTCAATCTTATCCTGATGGATGTGATGATGCCCGAAATGGACGGTTTCGAAGCAACGCAGGCCATCCGTGCGATTCCTGACTACCAGAAGATCCCCGTCATCGCGTTAACCGCAAAGGCCATGAAGGATGACCGGGCGAAGTGCCTGGCGGCGGGTATGTCTGATTATGTTGCCAAGCCGCTAAACATCCAGAAACTGTTGTCACTCATGCGTGTGTGGCTGTACGAGTAGCGAACCTGCAATGAACCCTGAATTGAAGAACAAGTGCGTGCTTATTGTTGATGATGACGAACGGAACCGCTATGCGCTGTCGAGTTACCTCGACATGCTGGAAATGAACGTCCTTGTATCCGACAACGGGCAGGATGCCCTGGCCTTGCTCAGGGGCCGCAGTGATGTTGTTGATCTGATCCTGCTTGATATCATGATGCCGACGATGGACGGATATGACGTGCTAAAGGCCTTGCGCAGTGACGAAGCGTTGAAGGACATTCCGGTCATTGCCGTCACTGCTCGCGCCATGACACAAGACTGCCAGCGCTGTCTGGAAGCCGGGGCCTCCGACTACGTAGCCAAGCCCATCGATCTCAAGAAATTCGTCGCTACCCTGGCAAAATGGTTGTAAGAAGCATAGAATCGATCGACAGTCGCGAACTGAACGCCTTACTGGACGCTATCTACAACGCCTATGGCTATGACTTCAGGCAATACGCCGAAGCGTCGATCAAAAGGCGAAGCCTCTATTTCATGAACGCCCGCAAACTGGCATCCGTTAGTGAACTTGCGCACGTGCTCCTGCAGGATGAAGCACTCTTCGAAGAGTTTGTTCACAACGTGTCGGTTACTGTAACGGAGATGTTTCGCGATCCGGAATTCTATGCCTGCCTCAGGAGCAAGGTCGTGCCCCGTCTGGCTACCTATCCCTTCATCAAGATCTGGGTGGCGGGTTGCGCGACAGGTGAAGAAGTGTATTCCGTTGCCATTATGCTCCGCGAGGAAAACCTCCTTGAACGATCGCTGATCTATGCGACGGATATCAACCAGCGGTCGTTGCAAATTGCACGTGCAGGCATATACCCGATGGACGTCATCAACCTGTACGCACAGAATTACGAGCAGGCAGGAGGGGGCCGCGAATTTTCTGAATATTATGTTGCCAAGTACAATACCGCACTTTTCGACAAGGCACTCAGTGAAAATGTGGTGTTCGCCCCGCACAACCTGGCAACTGACCAATCTTTTAATGAATTTCACCTTATCCTTTGCCGGAATGTCCTGATCTATTTCAATCAGCAGCTGCAAAACAGGGTCATGAATCTTTTCTACGATAGCCTGTGTACCTTCGGCATCCTCGGCTTGGGGAATAAGGAATCCCTGTTGTTTACCCAAAAGCAGGGGCACTATGGGCCGGTAAGCCGGGAACAAAAGATTTTCATCAAGACCGTATAGAAATTTTAGTGTCCAAAATCTCCAAAGCGGCCGGTTGTGCACGTGCCCAATTTTTTATTTTCAAGGTCAGTAGGAATATTTGAATAACCCTGTATCTTTGACTTCAGATACGTGACGCGAGCGTCCGAATTTATTTACCTCACCTGCACTGCCTGAAGAACCCGGCGTATTATTTTCCGCCTATCTGTTCAATCCAGACCCGAAGAACACCAATTAAATTTTAACATAATGAAAGAAGGAGTAGTAAAATTCTTTAATAACTCAA
>CAYMWA010000022.1:25048-33079 GCA_964393795.1 uncultured Roseivirgaceae bacterium | reverse complement strand
ATTAGTCATTGGTCATTGGTCATTAGTCATTAGTCATTAGTCATTGGTCATTGGTTATTGGAGATTGGGGCATTGGTCTGGGATTTGGGCACTGGGCATTGGGCATTGGGCACTGGGCATTGGTCATTGGTCATTAGTCATTAGAGACAGAATAGAAATTGTCGGCACTGAAGGCATACACTTCCCCAATTGCCAACTGTTAATTGTCAACTGTCAATTGAGCGTCGGCACCGCGCGCGGACATTGGGGATTAGAGACAGAATAGAAAGTGTCGGCATTGGAGGCATACACTTCCCCAATTGTCAATTGCCAACTGCCAACTGTCAATTGATTTACGAACCGGCATAGTTTTTTAACACAACACGCCTTGTGAAACCGCTCTTAATATCACTGGGAGTGGTGTTTTAACTAAACGAAAAACTATGAAACACATTTTGATCGGAACGAAATTCATGACCGGCCTTATGGTAGTGCTGTGTCTGTTGCTCGGTGCCTGCAAAAATATGAGTAAGTCCCAGAAGGGAACCTACATCGGCGCTGGTGCCGGGGCAGCAGCAGGGGCCGCGATCGGCAAGGCGGCAGGTAATACCGCTATGGGCGCTATTCTGGGAGCTGCAGTCGGCGGCGCTGCCGGATATGGCATCGGCCGCTATATGGATAAACAGGCCGCGGAGCTTGAGAAGGACCTTGAGGGGGCCGAGATCGAACGCGTGGGAGAAGGGATCAAGATCACTTTCCGCGATGGCATCCAGTTTGCCCTGAACTCGGCGGAGCTGTCTGAAGCGTCCAGAACCAACCTCCAGGAGCTTGCGGAGACCCTGAAGAAGTACGAGGATACAAACATCCTGGTTGAGGGTCATACCGACATCACCGGCACGCGTGATTACAACATGGTCCTTTCTGACCGAAGGGCCGAATCCGTTGCCGACTACCTGAAAGATCTCGGTATAGCCGGCAAACGGCTGACTACCGAGGGATACGGGCCTACCCAGCCGGTGGCTGATAATGACACGGAATACGGGCGGCAGCAAAACCGCCGCGTAGAAGTGGCCATCTTTGCAAATGAGAAATTGAAGAAGAAAGCCGAGAAAGGACAGCTCGGTGAAGTGAGTGCTGACGAACGCAGCACGACTGAAGGCACTAACTGAAAGGGTAGAAGCAATCGGAAAGGTTAAATTAAAAAAGGGACACATGTGCGTGTCCCTTTTCTTATTCTGCAGTGTAGTGGTTAGCTCACAGCAGCCTGTTCTGCAGGAGTGGATGCTTTCCGTTTGCGCATCCAGAACAACAGAATCGTAAACAATACGATCAGAATGAGCGGGAAGGCCGTCATCTTTTCAAGCGTTGCCTGTCCAGCTGCCAGTTCGAGGGCATCGCCTTCAAGTCCGGCCGCCATATGTTCCTGGCGTGCAGAGTCGATCCAGCCGCCAATGATCGGTTGCCAGATGGACGTGGAGAACATTCCGAATGCGCCCACGATGGAAAGACCGATGGCACCCGTGCGCGGCATTTTTTCGGCAGTGAATCCAAGCATGTTCGGCCAGAAATAGCAGACACCTACGGCAAAAACGATAGCAGCTACATAGGCCATGCCTCCCGTTTGTGTTCCGAGAAGGTAGATGCCCAGCGCGGTAAAGAGGGCTGAGCCAAGCAATACGCCCGTCTGATCGAACCGGTGAACGAAGTCACCACCCCAATAACGGCCTACCGCCATAAGTCCGGTGACGATGGCAAGGATGATCATCGGCTCGGCGCCGCTGGCGGACAGGATCAGTCCGGTCCATTGCTGCGGACCAAATTCCGAGATGGCGGTCAAGGTCATGCATGCACAGATAAAGTAAAAGAGCGGTGTTGTGAGCATAGCCTTCACGTTGCTTGCCAGTGAACCCACTTCGCCGGTCGGCTCCGGAAACTTCTGACCCCAGAAAAGGTATGCGTAAATCAGGGTAGGGATGATGATGATGCCGAATTGTACTTGCCAGCCCCATCCCAGTTCAGTCATTCCAAAGGAGAGCAGGCTGCCGAGGAAAATACCTCCGGGGAACCACATATGGAAACGGTTCATCAGCGTATTCATCGTTCGTCCGCTATACGCCGTCGCGATCATCGGGTTACAAGCAGCCTCGGTACATCCGTTACCGATACCAATGAACAACATGCCCGCGAGCAAGCCGGCGTACGCGCCTGAAAAGATGGTCAGCACCAGGCCGATTCCATGGGCGAACAGGGCAATCTGCATGATGCGCTTGGGGCCGATGGCGTTGTAAAAAATCCCGCCGAGCACCATGGAAATCGGGAACCCCAGGAACCACATCTGGTTGATGAAGCCAAGTTGGGTTGCGTTGAGCTTAAACTCGTCCCCAAGACTGGCCAGCACGCCCGCCCGTATGGCGAAGGAAAATGCAGTTGTTATCAGGGCAAAACAGCTGCCGTAAAAAAGTCGTTTACTGTTCTCGTTACTCATAGTCTATTTGATTGGTTGTTGGTTTTAGGTTTAGAAAATTGAATATGCGGGTAATTTTCTTGATCTGCAAGTTGTTTTATTTCCAGTGGCGGAATTTTCAAAGCTGAAAGGTAAACCCGCTCTCTTTTAACTGCTTGTAAATTTTCTTGTCGAAACGATACAGTTTGGCGGCGCGGTGCGAAACGTCTCTTTGCTTTTCGTCGCACGGAACTAACAGGTTCATATTAAGTAGTTTTCGCCTGAAATTCGGTTTATCAAGGGCAGTGCCGAGGATGGCTTCATATAGTTGTTGAATGTCGTGGAGGGTAAACTTCCTGGGCAAAAGACTAAAGCCGATGGGCTCGTGCCGAACCTTGTGTTGCAAATGTTGAAACCCCGATTTGAGTATTTTATTGTGGTCGTACGGCAGCCGGGGCACTTCGCGAATGTTGGACCATCGCGCCTCCGAAGCGGTAAAGCCCGCACTAAGGGAATAGTGTTGTGCATTGATCAACGCATAGTAGGCGATTGTGATCACCCGTTTGCCGGGATAACGGTCTACCTCCCCAAACGCGCCAAGCTGTTCCAGAAAAACGTTGGACACCCCCGTCAGCGATGTCAACAGTCGGGTAGCTGCATCGTCAATTCCTTCATTGTATTTTATCCACCCTCCCGGTAGCGCCCACTTTCCCTGGCTGATCCCCGTGGCATGCTTGATGAGCAAGACGTCGAGTTCACCATGACGGAAGCCAAAGATCAGGCAGTCTATGGAGACAGCGTCGATAATCGCATTCGAAAAACGGGCGGATGCCATGACAAAAGGATTAACCTGAAGTTAAGGTATAAATAAATTGCTAAATTATGGTCAATTTGACTATTTGTAATATAATTGTTTGAAATTGTGCTATGAGAACGCTCCTGCTCGGTCTGGATATTGGTAGTTCATCGATAAAAGCTTCGGTCGTAGATGCTGCCACAGGGCAATCATTAGCCGCGGCGCAGTCGCCGTCGGTGGAAATGCCTATGCTGGCGCCTAAGCCCGGGTGGGCTGAACAGGATCCTGAAGTATGGTGGGAGAATGTGTTGATCAGTGCAAAGACCTGTCTGGCAAAAGCCGGAGCAGGTCGCGAGGAAGTGAAGGCAATCGGCATGTCTTATCAGATGCACGGCCTGGTAGTCGTTGACAAACAGTATCGCTCGCTGCGTCCGTCTATCATCTGGTGCGACAGCCGGGCAGTCGATATCGGCAACGAAGCCTCGCGTGCCTTGGGAGAGACGTATTGTCTGGAGCACTATCTCAACTCGCCTGGTAACTTCACAGCGTCAAAGCTTAAATGGGTCAAAGACAATGAGCCCGGCGTCTATGAAAAAATTCACAAGGTCATGCTTCCGGGCGACTATATAGGCATGCGCCTGACTGGCGACATTGTCACAACAGAATCAGGACTTTCAGAGGGTGTTTTCCACGATTATCAAACCGGCGGACTGGCGGATGCGCTGTTGGCTCACTACGGGATAGAGAAGGCAATGCTGGCTGATGTGGTGCCTGTCTTTGGTATACAAGGAAGACTGACTAAAGATGCCGCAGGACTACTCGGTTTGAGTCCGGGTACGCCAGTGAGCTACCGTGCCGGGGATCAACCCAACAATGCCTTTTCTCTGAACGTGTTGAACGCCGGTGAAACGGCGGCGACTGCGGGGACGTCGGGGGTGATTTACAGCGTAACGGACAAGAATGCGTTTGATCCCAAATCCCGGGTCAACACGTTTGTGCACGTCAATAATACGGCCGACCGTCCATCCAACGGAGTGCTGCTCTGTATCAACGGTACGGGTATACTCAATAGCTGGCTACGGAAGAATACAGGAAGCGGTACGGGAATGGAATATACCGAGATGAACGCGTTGGCAGAAGCGGTGCCGATAGGCGCTGAGGGGTTGGCCATCCTCCCATTCGGCAATGGTGCTGAACGGGTGTTGGAGAATCGCACGGTGAACGCGTCATTTCATGGCCTGGATTTCAATCACCACACACAGGCGCATGTATTCCGCGCAGCGCAGGAGGGAATTGTCTTTGCGCTCAAGTACGGTTTCGAGGTGCTCCAGGAAATGGGCGTGACCACTAATGTCATCAGAGCCGGAAATGCCAATATGTTCCTGAGTCCGGTATTCCGGGAGGCATTTGTCAACACGATCGGCGCGCCCCTGGAACTTTACAATACGGACGGTGCTACAGGCGCGGCGGTCGGCGCTGGCGTGGGTGCGGGGTTATTCGCATCGACGGACGAGGCCTTCAAAGGCCTTGAGATCAGGGAACGGGTTGAACCCGAAGGGAACAAGAAGGATGCTTATCGAGAAGCGTATGAGAAATGGTTAGCGTATCTGAATCACGGAAAGTAGTCGTATATTTCCTTCCGATGGAGAAATCGAACAAAAGTAGCAACATGGTCCTCAATGACGAGTCCGATTCGGTAGTTGCCTATTCTTATTCGATAGTAGATCGACCCGCCTTTGAGTTTCTTGAGATTCCTTATTTGTTTAGTGTTCGCAGCACTCTGGATTTCTTCAATACAATCCGCAATTTTATTCAACAACACGCTATCTCGGATGCGATCGGTATCTTTTTCAAAGGACCTGTCGATCGATACCTTCACGCTTTACGCAGTTTCTCAAGGTATCGTTTCGTATTGACACTTTTTCCGGTGCGCCCTTCTTTGATAGCATTTAAGAGCCCCGTTTCTTCGGCTTCACTGGGTGTCAACAACCGAGCATCGATCCCTATTTTACGCGCAAGGTCCAGCAGGAGTCTGAGATCGCTTTTAGATTTACTTTTTAATATGGCCGTTTCCAAATTCATCTATATAAAGGTACTACAATATAAATCAATTTCAAGCTATGAAAGTTCTCACGGGTGACAAGGAATATTTTAAGGGCATAGGGCCGATAAAATATGAAGGAAAGGAATCCGACAATCCGCTCGCATTCAAGTATTATGATGCCGGGAAAAAGGTTGGAAAGAAAACAATGCAGGAGCACTTCCGCTTTGCTGTTGCCTATTGGCATACGTTCTGTGGTACAGGGGGAGATCCTTTCGGGCCTGGAACAAAGAATTTTCCATGGTCGGCAAGCGACGATCCGATGCAACGCGCCTATGACAAGATGGACGCCGCCTTCGAGTTTATCACCAGAATCGGCGCGCCGTTCTATTGCTTTCATGACTACGACCTGGTAGAAGAAGCACCTACGCTTAGTGAGTCAGCAGCACGGCTGGAAAAGATCGTCGACTACGCAAAGAAAAAACAAAAGGCTTCAGGGGTTAAACTGCTGTGGGGTACGGCCAACCTTTTCTCGCATCCGCGTTACATGAATGGTGCCGCTACCAATCCCGACTTTGAAGTCGTGTGCTACGCCGCCAATCAGGTAAAGAATGCACTGGATGCCACGATCGCACTCGGAGGTGCCAACTACGTCTTCTGGGGAGGGAGAGAGGGCTATAGTTCGCTGCTCAATACGAACATGAAGCGCGAACAGGAAAACCTGGCGAGGTTCCTGCACATGGCCAAAGACTACGCACGCGCGAACGGCTTCAAGGGAACATTTTTTATCGAGCCAAAGCCGATGGAGCCGACCAAGCACCAATACGATTTTGATGCGGCGACGGTGCTCAGTTTCATGCGTCAGTTTGACCTGATGAATGACTTTAAGCTCAACATCGAAGTGAATCACGCCACGCTGGCCCAACACACCTTTCAGCACGAACTTCAGGTCGCCGCCGATGCTGGTGTGCTCGGCAGTATCGACGCCAATCGCGGCGACTATCAAAATGGATGGGACACCGACCAGTTTCCGAACAACCTGTACGAACTGACGGAGGCGATGCTGGTCATCCTCGAATCCGGCGGATTCAAAAGCGGAGGGGTCAACTTCGATGCAAAGACGAGAAGGAATTCGACGGACCTCGTTGATATCTTCTATGCCCACATCGGAGGCATGGATACCTTTGCACGCGCGCTGTTGACGGCACAGGCCATCCTCGACGACGGTGAGTACACAAGGTTGCGGAAGGAGCGGTACGCGAGCTTTGACAACGGGAAAGGCAAACAGTTTACGCAAGGTAAACTCAGTCTTGTCGATCTGCAGGCGCTCGCGCTGAAGGCCGGCGAGCCGCAACAAATCAGCGGACGTCAGGAGTACTACGAAAACCTCATTAATAAATTTATTTAGGGCGCGAATGTGTGTTTAATGTCGTGAACCGTATAAATTTACCGCCACAACGCGGTAAGCATCGCAGAAACTTTAATTTTTAATCAGCGATTCGTCGGGCCCGTTTGTCGCCGGCAGCGCTTCGGAAATGAATTACATCACTTAAAAAAACACAACAGATGAAACGAAAATTACGCATGGGCATGGTCGGCGGCGGCCCCACTTCACTTATTGGTCCTGTACACCGGAGAGCAGTAGGTCTGGACGGAGAGATCGAAATCGTCTGTGGCGCCTTTAGTATCGTTCCAGGCGAATCGGAACAGCTGGGCGCTGAACTTGCGCTTGACCCTGCGCGCGTGTACAAGAACTATCAGGAAATGTTCGAAAAGGAAAAGGAGATGCCTGCTGATAAACGAATGGACTTCGTATCGGTGGTCACCCCCAACCACGTACACTTTGCGCCCGCAAAGATGGCCCTGGAAAACGGATTTCATGTACTGGTCGAAAAGCCCATTGCCTTTTCACTGGAAGAAGCGAAAACACTTCAAAAGCTTGTCACGAAAACAGGACTGGTGTTGGCACTGGCTCATACCTATACCGGATATCCATTGGTGAAGCATGCACGTTACATGGTGTCCTCAGGACAACTTGGTAAAGTCCGGAAGGTATATGTAGAATACCCCCAGGGTTGGCTAACGACTTTGCTGGAAGGCACAGGTAATGAGCAAGCTTCCTGGAGAACCGACCCCAAGCAGTCGGGTATGGGCGGGGCCATTGGTGATATCGGCACGCATGCCGCGAACCTCGCTGAATACATTACCGGCGGCAAGATCACGGAGATTTGTGCGATGCTGAATTCCGTCGTCAAAGGCAGGAAGATCGACGACGACGCGTCGATGTTGCTGCGATTTAACAACGGCGCGTCCGGCGTATTGATGGCGACTCAAGTCGCGGCAGGCGAAGAGAACAACCTTGCGATTCGCGTCTACGGCGAGAAAGGCGGCATTGAATGGAAACAGCACGACCCGAACACGCTCATCGCCAGGTGGCTGGATCGGCCCATGGAAGTGCTGCGTACAGGCCAGCCGTATCTTTCGGATCAGGCGAAAGCGTTTACCCGCACACCCGCCGGGCACCCCGAAGGTTACCTCGAAGCCTTCGCGAACATTTACCGCGCATTTTCTAAAGCCGTACGCGACTACAAACCCGGCAAAAAGATCAACCCCGCCAAATACGATTTCCCCGACGTCGAAGACGGTGTCAGAGGCATGAACTTCGTGAAGACGGCGGTTAAATCGTCAGCATCTACGAGGAAGTGGACGGCGTTGAAATAGTTAGACATTGGTCATTGGAAATTGGTCATTGGAAGTTGGTCATTGGTCATT
>CAYMWA010000022.1:15843-24948 GCA_964393795.1 uncultured Roseivirgaceae bacterium | reverse complement strand
TGGGCACTGGGCACTGGGGATTAGGGACAGAAGGAAAGTGTCGGCACTGAAGGTGTACACTTCTCAGATTGTCAACTGTCAATTGTCAACTGTCAACTGAGCGTCGGCACCGCGCGTGGGTTAAGGGCATTGGGGATTGGCGTTGGATATAGAAGGGACGTCATTGGAAATTGGGAGGGGGGACAGTAGTGCTCCTTGTACGCGTCATTGATTGTCAAATCGTCAACTGTCAACTGAGCGGTGGCACGCGGGAGGATAATTGGCGGCTCGCAGGGATTCAAAATTTGACCTTGTCAAATGAAGTTGCTATGATTACAAAGTTGGAAGACTTCAAGGCGCATACGCTGGCTGTCGAAATTGCTGAGGAGGTGTGGGATGTGGTAATCAAGTGGAAATATTTTGAAAAGGATACTGTGGGGAAGCAACTTGTGAGATCAGTCGACTCAATTGCCGCGAACTTGTCTGAGGGACTTGGCCGGTATCATTACAAAGAGGCAAAGAACTTCGCCTACTATTCAAGAGGTTCACTTTACGAAACAAAAACGTGGCTACAGAAGTGTATGAAGCGTAAACTGATGGAAGAGGAAGATGTTGTGAAGATCGAGACAAAATTGGATAGTCTTGGTCGCATGATCAATGCCTACATCAATTCAATCGGCGGACCGAGTGTATCTGAGGACTATCTTCCCTACGGTAACCCCTAATGCCCAATACCCAATACCCAATACCCAATACCCAATGCCTAATGCCCAATGCCCAATACCCAATGCCCAATGCCCAATACCCAATGCCCAATACCCAATACCCAATATCCAATGCCTAATGCCCAATACCCAATGCCTAATGCCTAATGCCTAATGCCCAATGCCCAATGCCTAATGCCTAATGCCTAATACCCAATACCTAATAAAGGAGCACAACCAGTATAAATTAACCGAACAAAGCCTATGAAAACGATAAAAGGACCAGCGATATTTCTTGCGCAGTTTATGGGGGATCAGGCGCCTTTTGATGATATCAAGAGTATCACAAAATGGGCGGCATCTCTTGGCTATAAGGGTGTGCAGGTGCCGACATGGGACCCCCGATGTATCGATTTGCAGAAGGCGGCGGAGAGTAAGGACTATTGTGATGAATGGAAGGGGACCATTGAAGCTGCCGGCCTTGAGGTGACTGAATTGTCTACACACCTCCAGGGTCAATTGGTAGCGGTGCATCCCGCCTACAATGAGCTGTTCGATGCCTTCGCGCCCAAGAAGCTACACGGTCATCCCAAAGAACGGACGGCCTGGGCGGTTGACCAACTCAAGAACGCGGCTAAAGCCAGCAAGAACCTCGGGCTGACGGCACACGGTACTTTCTCCGGCGCCTTAATGTGGCATACGGTCTATCCGTGGCCTCAACGTCCTGCGGGCCTCGTTGACGATGGTTTCAAAGAGCTTGCAAAGCGCTGGTTGCCTATACTGAACGCCTTCGACAAGGCCGGCGTCGACGTTTGCTACGAGATTCATCCCGGAGAAGACCTGCATGATGGTGCAACATTCGAGCGCTTCTGGGAAGCAACCGGCAAACATGCACGCTGCAATATTCTTTACGACCCCAGCCACTTTGTTCTGCAGCAACTTGACTATTTACAATATATTGATTTCTATCACACATTCATCCGGATGTTCCATGTGAAGGATGCGGAGTTTAATCCCACAGGAAAATCGGGGGTATATGGTGGGTATCAGGATTGGATTAACCGCCCTGGACGGTTCCGGTCGCCCGGTGACGGACAGGTAGATTTCCAGTCAATCTTTACAAAGTTATCCCAGTATGATTTTGACGGATGGGCAGTGCTGGAATGGGAATGTTGTATCAAGCACCCGGAACAGGGCGCAGCCGAGGGCGCACCGTTTATTGAAGACCACATCATCCGCGTGACGGAAAAGGCCTTCGACGACTTTGCTGCTTCGGGTAAGGACCAGAAATTTAATAAGAAAGTGTTAGGACTAATTTAAACTTTATAAACCAATGAAAAAGTTATTGTTATTGATTGCCATGTTCGGATTTTTTACCTATGCCATGACCTCATGTGGAGGCAAGCAGGAAAAAGCGGAATCGCAGGAAGGTGAATATAACGAGTACGAAACAGCAGAAGAGGCACCGGCCGCGCCCAAGGAAGAAGCAACGCCTGAAGCACTCATCAGCCAGGGACAAACCGCGATCGACGGGAGTGACTGCAGAACCTGCCACCACAACACCAACAAGTTGATCGGTCCGTCATATGAAGAAGTCGCCAAGAAATATGACTTTACCGAAGCGAATGTGGCTTATCTTGCTGACAAGATCCTTAAGGGCGGCAGCGGCGTATGGGGCGAAATCCCGATGACTCCGCACGTTGATCTTTCCGAGGCTGATGCCAGGAAGATGGCCATGTATGTCCTCTCCCTGGACGGCGAAGCGCCGCAGCTGTGATGTACTCACGGTCCCGTTCTACCGGATTGCCGGCCAACGCCGGTAGTCCGGTGGAAGAGATCGTGAAATTGATTCCACGTATAGCACCGTACACGTCCACGTCATGAAAATCGTCAACCTGTTTCTGGCGGTCATGTTTCTCGTATTTGCATTTGTGCAAATCAATGACCCCGACCCTGCTCGCTGGATCGTCATCTACGGCCTCATGGCGGTAGCCTGTGTACTCGCTGCTTTCAAATACTATTTCCCGAAAATCCTGGTTGTCCTGCTGGTCGCCTACCTGGCCTACAGCGTTGTTTACTACGACAGCGTCATGCAGTGGATTCGATCCGACAACAAGGCGATGCTGTTCGACGACATCGCAAAAATGCAAAATCTCTACATCGAAGAATCACGTGAATTCCTCGGCCTGCTTATCTGCATGCTCGTGCTGGTTATGCACTTGCTGACGGTGCGCCATCTGCAGAAGAATGCGAAGAGGGGGGGGAGTCCACAGTCCACAGTCCACGGTCCACGGTAGGGTAAAGCCAAATACTGACGATCTGCTTTGGATTGGCGACATCAACCATCGACCATAGACCATCGACCATGGACCATCGACCATGGACCATCGACCATCGACCATCACCTATGGGCCACAAACTCATCCTATACCAACTCATGACCCGCCTTTTCGGTAACAAGGTTACTGTGAACAAGAAGTATGGCAGCCGGGATGAAAATGGGGTGGGAAAGTTTGATGACATCAATGCCGCGGCACTAGAGGGAATACGCGCGCTCGGCACGACGCATATCTGGTATACAGGCGTTATTGAACATGCCACGTTGACCGACTACAGCGCCTATGGCATTGTCAAAGATCATCCGAGCGTGGTGAAAGGCCGGGCGGGTTCTCCTTATGCGATCAAGGATTACTATGACGTCGACCCCGATCTTGCGGTGAGCGTGCCGAACCGAATGAACGAATTTCTGGATTTGGTTCGGCGTACCCATGCACATGGCATGAAAGTCATCATCGACTTCGTGCCCAACCATGTTGCAAGGGCCTATCACTCGGATGCCAAACCACCGGGTGTGAAAGAGCTGGGCGAAGACGACGATACGTCGGTTGCCTTTGCGCCTGACAACAACTTTTACTACCTCCCCGGTACGACGTTCATGCCGCCGGCCGGTCACCCTCCGCCGGATGCAGCGTCTGAAGCGGAGAAGTATGTAGAAGCGCCTGCCAGGGCAACGGGCAACGACCATTTTACGGCATCGCCAGCTATCGATACGTGGTTCGAGACGGTCAAGCTCAACTATGGCGTTGACATCCTCAACAACCGGGCTACCTTTTTTGACCCCATCCCTGACACATGGCGAAAGATGCGCGACATCCTTCTGTTCTGGGCCTCAAAAGGAGTCGACGGCTTCCGCTGCGATATGGCGGAAATGGTGCCGGTTGAATTTTGGCGCTGGGTGATTCCCTCTGTCAAACGTACGCATTCGAACATCATCTTCATTGCCGAAATCTACACCCCTTCGCAGTACCGCAGATACCTTGAAGATGGCGGCTTCGACTACCTGTATGACAAGGTGCTGCTTTACGATTTATTGCGGGGAGTGATCGAAGGGCGCGGCAGCACCGCCGATGTTTACGGGGCGGTGGAGCAGGTGTCGGGGATTGAAAACAAGCTCCTGCGGTTCATGGAAAACCATGACGAACAACGCATAGCCTCACCCCAGTTCGCGGGTGCCCCATGGCGGGGTCTGCCGGCGATGGTCATCAGTGCTACAATCGGTACAGGGCCGGTTATGGTTTACTTTGGGCAGGAAGTGGGCGAGCCAGGCCTGGGCAGCGCAGGTTTTCAGGACAACGACGGCCGAACGACGATCTTTGACTATTGGGGCGTACCGGAGCATCAGAAATGGATGAACGATGGCAAATTCGACGGCGGTCGGCTTTCTGACGACCAGAAGCGGTTGCGTGCCTGTTACGCCCGGTTGCTTGTCCTGGCGGCCGAAAATGTTGCCATTACGGATGGTGCCTATGCCGACGTCACCCGTGAAAACGTGGCAGCCGGAAATTTCGCTACAAATGTGCACGCATTTCTCCGCTTTCGCGGGATGGAGCGCCTGCTGATTGTCAGCAGTTTTCAACCGGAGGAACAACAAGCGAATATTGTGATCCCGGCGCCACTTTGCATGGAAATGGGGCTTGTGCCCGATATGAACTACAAGATGCAAGACCTCCTTTGGACAAAAACCGAGCTTGAACTGCGAAATGGCACGTGTTTTCTGACGCTAAAACCCCACAGTTGTTTTATCTTCCGCATCGGGTAGCACCGCCTGTGTGCTGGTACACGAATGTACGGATATACCTTTCACGGGTATCGCCTTGCGAGGATCGCGAGGGATAGCCACACAGAGATAATGTACATATACACAAAATTGAACTGAATGCGCGAAATCAAAGGCCAGGCTAGGGTCATTATCGAAAACGTTCAGCCACAAATTGACTGTGGCCGCTATCCCGCCAAATTCACGGTAGGCGAAATGGTGAAAGTTTCCGCTGACATTTTCGGCGATGGTCATGACCACATCCGGGCGCAGGTCCTCTTTCGGCATGAAACGCGCGAATCGTGGTCCGTACTCGAAATGAAGCATCAGAACAACGACAGCTGGGCCACTTCCTTCCAGGTGAAAGATAAAGGCTTTTACCTTTTTAGCATCCGCGCCTGGGTCGATCATTTCGAAACCTGGTATGACGGCTTCAAGAAGAAGGCCGAAGCTTCGCTGGATGTGCATGTAGAGCTGCTGGAGGGTGCGGCGCTGCTGGAAAGGGTCGGAAAAGGCGATCCCTATCTGAAGGAACTTGCCCAAGCGTTCGCCGATCCTTCACATTACGCAGCGTCGATACAAAAAGTCATGAGCCCTTCCTTCCAGGAAGTCGTCCATGAACATCCGCTTATCGAGCATGAGACCACCCTCGAACATGCCTTGCCATTCGTAGTCGAGCACCGGAAGGCAGGCTTTTCAGCCTGGTATGAACTGTTTCCGAGGAGTGCATCGCTTAAAGGTGATCACGGTACTTTTAACGATGTCATTCGCCTGCTGCCGCGCATTGCGAGCATGGGCTTCGACGTGCTCTATTTACCGCCGATCCATCCCATTGGGAAGGTGAACCGCAAAGGGAAGAACAACAGTGTGCGGGCGGATCCAGGCGAGCCTGGCTCACCATGGGCCATTGGCAGCGACGAAGGAGGACACAAATCCATCCTACCGCAACTCGGAACGTTAGACGACTTCGGCAAGCTCGTGGTTGAAGCGAAAAAACGAAATATCGACATCGCGTTGGACATCGCATTTCAATGTGCACCCGACCATCCCTATGTGAAGGAACACCCTGAGTGGTTCAGGCAACGCCCTGACGGCAGTATACAATACGCGGAAAACCCGCCCAAGAAGTATCAGGACATTTACCCGTTCAATTTTGAAAGCGCCCAATGGCAGGATCTCTGGCAGGAATTACTGTCGGTGTTTGAATTCTGGATCGAAAGAGGGGTGAAGATCTTCCGCGTCGACAATCCCCACACAAAGCCCATCCGATTCTGGCAATGGATCATCGCCGAAATCAACCGCAAGCATGAAGACATCATCTTCCTGTCGGAAGCTTTTACACGACCCAAGATCATGGGGGCCCTTGCTAAAGCAGGCTTCACCCAATCGTACACCTATTTTACCTGGCGCGTTGGAAAAGACGAGATCACCGAGTATGTCAATGAGCTGGTACACGGACCTATGCGCCACTATTTCCGGCCCAACTTCTGGCCGAATACGCCCGACATCCTTCCGTTTCACCTCCAGCATCAGGGTGAAAACATTTTCATCGTTCGACTCGCCATGGCAGCAACGCTTTCGGGCTGCTATGGCATCTATGGTCCCGCTTTTGAATTCTACGACAACGAACCCATACCGGGAAGGGAGGAATACCTGAACTCCGAGAAATACGAAATCAAGCAACACGATTGGAAAAAAATCAACAGGATGACGGATATTATCACCATCGTCAACTGGGCGCGGAATGCACATCCTGCCCTGCAATCGACCTGGAATCTTCAGTTCTGTACGATCAACGAGCCTAACCTGCTGGCCTTCCTGAAAGCCGTGCCGGATTTGTCGGATGTAGTACTCGTTGTCGTTAACCTGGATCCGCACCAGCGTCATTCCGGTTTCGTGCAACTTCCTCTGGAACGGCTGGGACTTCTTCATAAGCCCGTCAACGTTAAATTACACGACCTGATGACCGATGAACACTATACGTGGACGCAGGAATGGAACTACGTAGAACTCGATCCATACAAGATGCCATTTCACCTGTTTCATCTCCGGGTTGAGGAGTCCAACATGTAAGTCCATCGACGCCGACCGGGGCGGCACGAATGTTTGTGCAGTGGCTATGAGCAGTACCTTTCGGGAGCGATATGAACCACTACATGAATTAGTATCGGATAATATCTTGAAAATCAACGTATAATCACGAAGTAATGAAAGAAAAGGTCACCACCGAAACAACTGACGCGGACAAGCCATTCAGCTTGTTTACCGATTTCGACATACATCTTTTCAAGTCGGGCAAGCACTTCAAGCTATACGAAAAGCTGGGCGCCCACCCGGCGGTGCACAACGGAAAGCAGGGCACCTACTTCGCGGTGTGGGCACCGAACGCGAAGGGCATCTCGGTCATCGGCTATTTTAATCACTGGCAACGAGGGGAGCACGTGCTGCTTCCGCGGTGGGACGGTTCGGGGATATGGGAAGGATTCTTTTCCGACGTTCAGCATGGAGATGCCTATAAATATGCCGTTCAGTCCGCTTCCGGCGAATGGGCCGACAAGGCTGACCCTTTTGCCTGCTATACGGAAACGCCTCCAAAAACGGCATCTATCGTGTGGGATGCCCGCTATGAGTGGAACGATGCCGACTGGCTGGCACGGCGCAAAGCGAATGAACGAAAGCCTCGTCCGTATTCGGTCTACGAAGTACACTACGGCTCCTGGCGCAGAAAGGAAGGCAACACGCCGCTGACTTATCCGGAAATGGCCGCGGAACTGGTGGCGTATGTCAGCGACATGGGCTTCACCCATGTGGAGTTTCTCCCGGTGATGGAGCATCCGTTTTATGGATCATGGGGCTATCAGGTCACCGGATACTTTGCCCCGAGCAGCCGTTATGGCAGTCCGGAAGACTTCATGTACCTGATCGACGCGCTTCATCGTGCCGGCATTGGCGTGATCCTCGATTGGGTACCCTCGCACTTTCCCGGTGATGTGCATGGGCTGTATAAGTTTGACGGAACGTTTCTCTACGAGCATGAGGATCCGCGCAAGGGTTTTCATCCTGATTGGAAGAGCTATATTTTCAACTACGGCAGAAGTGAGGTGCGCTCGTTTCTGATCAGCAACGCGCTCTACTGGTTGGACCGCTTCCACGCGGATGGACTAAGGGTCGATGCCGTCGCTTCAATGCTGTACCTGGACTATTCCCGCAAGGCAGGAGAATGGATCCCCAATCAATACGGCGGCAATGAGAACATTGAAGCCATCACCTTCCTGAAGGAGTTTAACGAAGTGGTCTACGCCAACTTCCCCGACACGATTACCATTGCTGAAGAATCGACTTCGTGGCCGGGCGTTTCAAGGCCTACCTACCTCGGCGGACTTGGCTTCGGACAAAAATGGATGATGGGCTGGATGCACGACACACTTCGCTATTTTTCGCTTGATCCGATTCATCGGAAGTACCACCAGAACGAAATTACGTTCAGCATCATGTATGCCTTCACCGAGAACTTCATGCTGCCGCTTTCGCATGACGAAGTCGTCCACGGCAAGGGCTCCCTCCTGGGAAAAATGCCCGGCGACGAATGGCAGAAGTTTGCCAACCTGCGCCTGCTGTTTGGCTACATGTTTACCCATCCTGGCTCGAAACTCCTTTTTATGGGCGGCGAGATAGGGCAGTCGGCGGAGTGGAATCACGACCGCAGTATAGACTGGCATTTGTTGCAATACGATTTCCACCGCGGTGTACAAAAATTAGTGCGCGACCTCAACGGGCTGTACAAAAGTGAAAATGCGCTCTATGAGTACAGTTTTGAACAGCGGGGTTTCCAATGGGTGGACTATGCCGACCGTGAGAACAGCGTCATCGTCTACCAGCGGCAAGGGACGGGGAAAGAGGACTTCATTATTGTTATTTGCAACTTCACGCCCACCGTTCGCCATCTCTACCGCGTCGGTGTACCATATCGCGGGCAATGGAAGGAAATATTCAATTCAGATGATCAGGCGTATGGAGGAAGTGGCTTATTGAACCAGGGTTCACTCAATACCTCACCCGTCAAATTCCATGGCCGGGATTACTCTGTTTCACTAAATTTGCCACCACTTGCCATTTCCCTGCTGAAGCTCGAAAAGGAAGGTAGCGAGTTTGAATTGGAAGGGAGTTAGGGGGGAAGGGTTTGAAAGGTTTGAAAGGTTTGAAAGGTGAACCGTTCAATACTCGGCGTGCTGGCGCGCTTCTATTGCAATACTAGATCGAGCAAAGGAACACATCAACACATGAACAACTGAACAACTGAACACCAATGTCATTAACACATCAACA
>CAYMWA010000022.1:0-15833 GCA_964393795.1 uncultured Roseivirgaceae bacterium | reverse complement strand
CCCCACCACATGAACACCCCAACACATCAACACCCCACCACCCCAACACATGAACACATGAACACATGAACACACTAACACATTAACACACTAACACATCAACCCAATTGAACAAATACATTTGCATTCACGGACATTTTTATCAGCCGCCGCGTGAAAATGCCTGGCTTGAAGTCATTGAGGTACAGGATTCTGCACATCCGTATCACGATTGGAACGAGCGCATTTCAGCGGAGTGTTACGGTCCGAATGCCGCTTCGCGAATTCTGAACAACAACGGCGCGATCACCAATATTGTCAACAACTATGCGAAGATCAGTTTCAATTTTGGTCCGACGTTGCTTTCGTGGATGGAAAGCAACGACCGTGAAACTTACGAGGCGATTCTCGACGCAGACCGGGTAAGCCAGGAAAACTTTGGCGGCCATGGATCTGCACTGGCTCAGGTGTACAATCACATGATCATGCCGCTCGCCAATGCCCGTGACAAGGAGACGCAGATCATCTGGGGCATCCGCGACTTCGCACATCGTTTCAACCGCATGCCCGAAGGGATGTGGCTTGCCGAAACGGCAGTAGACACAGAAACGCTCGAGCTACTCGCCAAACACAACATCAAGTTTACCATTCTGGCGCCCAGGCAAGCAAAAGCATACCGGAAAGCAGGGGAAAAGGAATGGATCCAGGATGCTGAAAAGAACATCGACACACGCCGGCCTTACCGGTACGCCCTTCCTTCCGGACGAAGCATCACGTTGTTTTTTTATGATGGTGACACATCGCAGGCTGTAGCCTTTAACGGTCTGCTCAACGATGGCCGCAAACTGGCTGAACAGTTGGTTAGCACCCTCGACAAGCAGCCGGTCGAGCCGCAACTTTCCCATATCGCCACGGATGGCGAGACGTATGGCCACCATCACCGGCACGGCGACATGGCGCTGGCCTTCTGCCTCGACGTCATTGAACACAATTCCAATGTGAAGCTCACTAACTACGGACAGTTCCTGGAACTTCATCCACCTGCGTGGGAAGTCGAGATTCATGAGCAGAGTTCCTGGAGTTGCGTCCACGGCGTAGAACGGTGGCGAAGTGACTGTGGGTGCAACACGGGTGGCAAACCACAATGGCATCAGCGCTGGCGAAAGCCATTGCGGGAAACCCTCGACTGGCTCCGCGACGAACTTATCACCATTTTCGAGCGCGAAGGGGCCCGAATGTTCAACGATCCCTGGCAGGCGCGCGATGAATACATCAATGTCATCCTTCGGCGCAACGACGACACGATCAAGAAGTTCATGCGCGACCACTGCAGTCAGACGGTGGAGCGCGAAAATGTGCTGCGCATGATGGAGGTGCAGCGCAATGCTATGCTGATGTATACGAGTTGTGGCTGGTTTTTTGATGAAGTGTCAGGCATTGAAACCACTCAGATACTCGAGTATGCCTGCAGGGCGATGCAGCTGATGAGTCAGATCAGCGACCGCGATCTCGAGTTCGAATTCAGAAAGCGTCTCGAAGACATTCCCAGCAACGTGCCATCATTGGGCAATGCTTCCAATATCTACACCAGGTCAGTACTTCCCTCCAGGATTAACCTTGAGCGCGTCGGCATGCACTATGCGGTGGCATCCATCTTTGAGGAAGACGTCGAAGCGTTTCCTGTGTTCAACTACACCACAGTCAATGAAGTGTTCATCCGCAAGGAAGCCGGTGAACAAAAGCTCGTGCTGGGTGTAACGCGCGTGCGATCGAACGTGACGCGCTCGGAGAAACGGTTTGCGTTTGCCGTCATCTACATGGGCAAACACAATATCATTGGCAACATATCGCTCAATATGGAAGCTGAGAAATTTGCCAGTATGCAGGCGCGTATGGTGGCCGCTTTCGAAGCATCGCGGCTGGGAGATGTGATCGGGCTGATGCAGACATACTTTGGTCCTGAGAAATACACGATCTGGGAATTGTTTCAGGATGAGAAGCGCAAAGTCTTCGACTACATTACATATCAGAGCATGCGGGATCTTGAAGATTCGCTACGCCGGATCTACAACCGCGACTACCCGCTCGTCACTGCACTCGCCAACAATGGCATCCCCATTCCCAATGCCTACCGGTCGGCGTTCGAATACATTCTGAATGCTGACCTTGTCAATTGCTTCCAGACGGATAAGATCAATATCCGGATGGTAGAGCGGGTGACGAACGAACTGGCCACCTGGGATTTGCGTATCGAAGATCCCGGTAAGATTGAGCACCTCGCGGGAGAATGTATTTTCAGGGAACTGAAGCGCATCGCTGCGGAACGTGAGAACCTCAAGCGCGTGGAACGATTGAACAGACTGTTTCCGCTGCTGGTGCGGTTCTCACTTCGTCCTAACCTCTACAAAAGCCAAAACCTCTATTTTGAGATTGCCACAGCCAGCATCGACAACGGAAACCGTTCTCCCGAATGGATAGCGCAATTTACGCAGCTTGGCAACAACCTCGGCGTAAAAGTGTGATCGGCCGCATGCATCTGAAGAGGGTAATGGTGATAAATCCTTGCCATTTTCAGGGGTATTGTCTATGTTACGATACGAAAATACGTGACCTAACCTAAAACGACCTATGTCTGAATCAACCAACTCCCGCCGAGAATTTATCAAGAAGACTGCGCTTTCAACCGCCGCTTTTACCGCCGGGGCTATGGGCTTTTCCGCCAGTAGCTACGCCCGTATCCTTGGAGCCAACGATCGTGTGAACGTCGGCATCGTAGGCTTCTCAAATCGATGCAGAGGCGCATTAATCCCGGCAATGCTCCGCCACGCCAAAGAACTGAATTTTGAATTTAGCGCCGTGTCCGATATCTGGAGCCGCAGACGCGACGAAGCAGTGGCCTACGTCAAAGAGAAAGCAGGCAAGAAGATTCAGACTGCCAGGAACAACGAAGAGCTCTATGATCGGAAGGATGTTGACGTGGTCATCATCAGCACCGCTGACTTCCAGCATGCCCTTCACTGCAAAGAAGCAGTGGAAGCCGGCAGGGATGTGTATTGTGAAAAGCCTTTTGCTGAAACGATGGAAGATGCGCGCGCCGCACGTGCTGCCGTCGAAAAAACGGGCAAGATCGTACAGATTGGCTCCCAGCGTCGAAGTGGGAGAAACTACCATGCTGCCAATGAGTTTATTCGCTCCGGCCAGTTTGGTGATATTGTCGCCGTTGAAATGACATGGAACGTTAACCAGCCCGGCCGTTGGAGACGGCCTGAACTCACCAGAGATATTCGGAAGGAAGATACCGATTGGGATCGCTTTCTCATGAACCGTCCGAAGGTCGCCTGGGATCCCAGAAAGTATCTGGAATACCGGCTTTTCTGGCCTTATTCCTCAGGCATCCCCGGACAGTGGATGTCGCACCAGATTGATACAGTGCATTGGTTTACCGGACTCAACCACCCGAGAAGTGTCGCCGCCAACGGTGGAATTTACCTGTGGAAAGACGGACGGGAAAACTACGACACCATGACGGCGGTATTCGACTATGGGCCATTGAACGACAAGACAAAAGGTTTCCAGGTGATCTACTCATCGAGGTTTACCAACTCCGCGGGGGGCACAAAGGAAATTTACTACTCCAACGGCGGAGAACTGAATCTTGACACCAACAAGATCACGCCGAATGGCGGACTCACGGAACGTTATGCATCCGCGATGGGAATGAAAGCGAACCTGCTTGAAGAGAGGACACTGGCCGACCTCGTGAAAGTTGAGACTGGCGCTGATACGGGGGCGGACGACCTGACTTCCAACCACATGCGCAACTGGATGGAATGCGTACGCAGCCGCAAAAAGCCTCACGCAGACGTGGTGGCGGGCTACAACCACTCTATTGCCAACATCATGACGACGGCGGCGCTGCGAACCGGACAATTCGTAACATTCGACGAAGAACGTCAGGAAGTGCTCGCCGGCGGAAAAGTATTTAAATATTAGTTGGGACACGCTTTACACATGTCCCCGCTGCTGCCATATGGTGCATGTTGCTGCCATATGGTGCGCTGATCATTAATTCTAATTTGTTTTCTAATCTGATGTCTAAGATGTTCCCGGGGCCGCGTTCATTCGCCGCCACGTTATTCATCCTGCTGTTTATTTTCACAGCTTTCTCCTGTACACGTTCGTCGTCGGCTGACCATAGTGAGAGTGACGTCGCGTCCGTTGATGCGGACGGATGGACACTGCTTTTCGATGGGGAAACAACCGACGGATGGCGCGGCAGGGGTGAGGCCACCTTTCCTGCGCAAGGCTGGAAGATTGAGAATGGCGTATTGTTCCTGAATGGTGCAAGCGATTCCGCGCGGATTGGCGATGTCCTCACCGAAACAGCATACGCGAATTTTATCCTTGAATGGGAATGGAAGATGCTTACAAAAGGGGGCAACAGTGGAGTGAAGTATCTGGTGAAGGAAGATAGCGACGAATTCGGGCCCGGGTTTGAATACCAGATGCTCGATGATGTGAATCACGAACTCATCCTTGAAGGCAAGATGAAGCCAGGCGATTACCATACCACCGGGGCATTGTACGAACTGTATCCGCCTGCACAGGATAAGGTCCTGAATGCGGTGGGGGAATGGAACCGGAGTCGCGTGGTCGTGGACGGCAACCATATTGAGCACTGGCTCAACGGACGCAAGGTGGTGGAATGCGATAGAAGCAGTGAAGACTTTAAACGACGCGTGTCGGAAAGCAAATTCAAGAAATATCCGCGCTACGGCGAGGCAACGGAAGGCCACATCCTTTTGCAGGACCACGGGAGTGAAATGGCGTTCAGAAATATCAGGATCAAAGCGCTGTAGAACAACAAGCCAGTCTAATCTCTTAAACATTTAGTGACTCCTACTATGAAGCCGACCACCTTCTATCATCGTTTACTTGCTATATTGATCACGTCTGTGTTCGTCGGTGCGTGCCAGAGCGGACAAACGAACGCGTCTGACGACGGCGCTGAGAAAGAGAGTCGTCCTAACATTCTTTTTGCGATTGCCGATGATCAGTCGTACCCGTACGCATCCATTTATGGAGAGAAGATTGTGAATACACCGGCATTCGATCGCGTGGCGAGGGAGGGAGTACTGTTCAGGAACGCGTTTGCTGCATCGCCGGGGTGCAGTCCGAGTCGCGCGGCCTTACTTACGGGCCGCAATTGCTGGCAGATAGAAGAGGCCGGCACCCATGCGAGCGGGTTCCCGGTGACGTATCGCGTCTATCCGGACATCCTTGAGGCCGAAGGCTATACAGTTGGCTATACGGGAAAAGGATGGGGGCCCGGCAATTGGCGTGTGAGCGGTCGCGAACGAAATCCCGCGGGGCCTGTATTTAACAAAGTGACGCTCACACCCCCGACAACGGGCATCAGCAAGACCGACTACGCCGGAAATTTCGCCGAGTTCCTGTCAAGTGTGCCGAAAGGCGAGCCGTTCTGTTTCTGGTATGGCGCACACGAACCGCATCGCGTTTTTGAAAAAGGCTCCGGACTGAAGGCCGGGAAAAAGCTTGAGGATGTCAACGTCCCGGCATACTTGCCCGACACTGAAGAAGTGCGGAGTGACCTGCTCGACTACGCGCTCGAGATTGAATGGTTTGACCAGCAACTCGGCGAGATGTTAAAGCTGCTCGAAGCGCGTGGAGAACTTGACAACACGATCATCGTCGTGACGGCAGACAATGGAATGTCGTTCCCCAGGGCGAAAGCCAATGTGTACGAAGATGGTTTCCATGTGCCGCTGGCCATCAGATGGGGCGATCGCGTGAAAGGTGGCCGCGTGGTCGATGACCTGGTCAGCCTCATCGATCTTGCCCCGACATACCTCGAGGCGACGCAGAGCGCCTATTTGAACAGCGACCAAGCGTTCCCCATGGAAGGCAAGAGCCTGATGAACATTCTTCTTGGCGCCAGCGAAGGCGTGGCTGAGACTACCCGCAATGCCATGTACACTTCGCGCGAACGTCACTCCAGTTCACGCTGGAAAAACCTGACGTATCCCCAGCGCGCGCTGCGCACATCGCAATACTTGTATGTCAGGAACTTCAAACCAGAACGTTGGCCAGCGGGAGCTCCACAGAAGTACGAAGCCAATGGTGAACTGGGTCCGATGCACGGTGGATATCATGACATCGATGCCTGTCCGACCCTCGACCTACTTATCGCGGGACGTGAAGATCCTGCTATCGGGAAATATCTTGAGATGGCGGTAGGAAAGCGCCCTGCCGAGGAATTATATGATGTGAGCAATGATCCGGATTGTGTCAACAACCTGGCAGGTGATCCGAAATTCAATGCGGTTTTACTGGCGCACCGGAACCAGTTGGGCGGGTACCTGATGCAGACACAGGACCCGCGGGTCACGGGCAACGGGGATGTCTTTGAATCATATATCCGGTATTCACCCATCAGGCAGTTTCCGGTACCTGATTGGGCAAAGGAAGGTGAGGGGCTTGAATTGTTAAAGAAGTAGGACGCCGCCCGGACAACTTCCGGGAAGTTTCAAACTTCCCGGAAGTTGCAGCACGCATCAGGGCAGAGGTTTCACCATGATGTCCTTGTACAACACAATACTTTTAGGGTCGTGTGCCTGGATGGCGAAGGTGCCATGGTCGATAAAACGCTCGCGGTGATTTCTAGGTGGGGTAAAGTCGTCGGGTTCGGTGTAGTCGATGACGGTTTGATCGTTGATCTTTGTAACGACGTGCTTGCCTTCGACTTTTATGTAAAGCGTGAACCATACGCTGTCTTGTACATATGTTTCGCGCGTGTCTTGAATATCATACAGGCCGGCAGTCCTTTTCCAGTCGCGGTGCGAATTGTTCACCTGAACTTCGAAGCCTTTGTCTGGGAATCCGCGGTCCTGATAAACAGTATGGAAATAAACGCCTGAGTTTGATCCGGGAGTGGTCATCACTTTCGTTTTGAACTCAAAGTTTTTGAAGTCGTGGTTCATGACATCCCCCATGTAGTAGAGGTGGGAGCGGGGGCCGGCCACGACGATACTTCCGTCCTGGACTGTAAAAACGCCTTCCCTTTCGCTGGCCTTCCAGCCGTCAAGAGTTTTGCCGTCGAAAAGGCTGATCCAGCCCTTTTCCGTCGTAGCCTTTTGTGAACTGGCACAGGAGGCAAGAACGACGACCAGTGCAATCAAAATTAATCCATTCTTTATCATAATGCTGTTGTTAACGAAATCGAAAATGCACCCATTCTTGCTAAAATCCAATCCGCTTATGGAATGTTTGAATAAGTTTTAAAGAGAATGCCGCTGGAAATCCAGCGGCATTCTTCATTGATCTGGCTTGTCTTACTGATACTATTCTATTGTCGCCAAATGTGCATACTGGTCGCCGATTCTGTATTCCAGTGTTACCGATGAACCGGGAATCAGTGTCGTTACTTTCAGCATTCCGTAGTACACGTCTTCGGGGTCAGCACCATTCACGATCTTGTAGACGAATACACCTTCTCCGGCACCAGGATCAGCGGAAGCGCTGGGTGTTCCGGCGGCGAAGTCTGCAATCGCCCCTGCGGCATCGTTAGCGCTGAATTTCGCTTCAGTGGTCGGGACGAACTCAATCGTTCCGCCGAAGCCCGATCCAGCTTCCAATACCAACGATCCGCCTGAGACCACTGCTGCAAGAGAGGCGGTGGCATCTGTTTCAGCCACAGCTGTGTTGGTCAGCAGATCCCTCCCTGCGGACGATCCGCCAGCTGTCAGAACCACGCCCTTCTTCTGCAGGAAGAAGTAGGGGTCTACTACCACTACAGAAGTGGTGTATTCCTCACTGTTGTCGCCAGCGGTAGCTACAAACGAGTAGTACATGGTATCGCTTGCCACGAAATCAGTACCCGCGATCGGGATGAGGTAGGGTTGCGGTCCTGCGAAGGGGCCGCCTGGTACATCTTCCCAGGTTCCATTGGTACCGTTCTTTCTTTTCGCAACGAGGTCGCCCGTATACTCCGAATTGGCAGGTGTCACTTCCACCTGGAAGTTGGCCACCTCGGCGCTCCGGATGATCGATACGGCCTTGCCACCAAACTCGGGTTGCGATACGTCAAATGCACTCTTCATGTCGATCCGTAAGATGCCACTCTCCGTTTGTCCGGCAAGGGTTACGGTGACATAGTCACCCACCTCGGCAAGCGTAGCTTCTTCTTTTGTATAGGTGACCGAGACGTTGAGGTCCTGATCAACCGTGACGTCTTTCTTAGTTCCCTGGACAGGCAGAATCTGCGTTGCTCCACCTGGATCCCAGGAGGGAACCTGTGGTTTGACGAGTTCAGCTTTCATCACATCACCGGGTTTCGCATTGGGCAACCAGGCCGTAATCGTAAACCCGTCGTCAAGGGCGGTAATCCCCGGAGAGGTGGTCTTGGACACCTGCGTAATGATCGCATTGCCATTCGCATCCCTCGGTATATCCCAGTAAGGTTGTTCGGTACAACTCACGATAAACGCGGTTGCTACGAACGTTAATGCTATGTTTCTTATCGTCTTCATATTCTGTTACAATTAGTTGGGTAGGTAGCCAAAATTCTGCACAAGCTTCGCATTGGTCTTCATCTCATTACCCGGCATCGGAGACAGCAGGTTCATCGGGCCGAAGTTAAAGCTGAAGGATGCCGGACGGTGTCCGAAGAAGCTCTCGATGCTTCCAAAAGAACCGGTACCCGGGGTAAGGCATCTTCTGGTGCGGCGCTGATCCCACAACATCTTGTTTTCAAAGATCAACTCATAGGCACGCTCGCTCATGATGGCAAGCAGGTCGACTTCCGACGGCAGGTAAGCGGGGAGCAAAGCGCGTTGGCGCACTTCGTTGATACCTTTTGTGATGTCATTGTCGGAGACGGAAACGCCTGACTCACGAAGCGCCCAGTTGACTTCCGTCAACATCAGCAGTGCATCGGCGTAGCGATAGAACGTCCAGTTCAATCCTGACTGGCCGGTGTTCTTCACAGCGTCCACATCATAGAACTTGAAGAGGTAAGGCCGGTCGAACGGTGTAGCAGGGCTTTCCGTCGGATCGTACTTCTGCGCGATATTGTCGCTGGTAAAGAAGAACTGACGCTCCTGTTTGCGCAAGTCAGCATCGTTGTAAGACTCGTAATACCCAATGGTAGGAATATAGGTACCGTTCTCATCGCCGAATTGCGAGATGTGACTGCTCAACGGAAACGCACACTGGATCTGGCCATTGTTGATTACCTGCGACAGATACTGTGCCTGGAAGATCGCCTCACCCTTGTTATCCATTGCAGGATCGCGGAGGTCGGCATAAGTGCCTAGCGTGTACTTTCCATAGACAACGTCCAGTTGTGCTTTTGCCTTTTGCAGGAAGTCTACTGCGCTCGGGCTTTTTACAGGATAGGCATCCATGGCCCAGCTGCCGTCGACACACCAGTTTTTATCCGGATTGGTCGCGACTTCCTGGTAAGGATAGCCCGATACGGTCAGGTAGACGTCGGCGAGCAATGTCCTGGCAGTCAACTTCGTGATCCGGCCATCTGATGAAGGTTTGTCTTCGAGCTTGCTCTCGACAGCGAATTCAAGGTCGGGAATAATCACCTCGTCATAAATCCGCTTGAGCGATGCACGGGGTTGTTCAGCCTCGGCAACAGATTTGAGCGTTTCGGTCACCAACGGCACATCGCCGAAATAACGCACAAGGCAGAAGTAATACCAGGCGCGCAATGTCCGAACTTCACCCAGGGCTTTCGAGATATTGTCAGAAGCCACTCCGGTTACTTTGTTGAGCGCCTCAATAGAAAAGTTGGCGTCTCTTACTCCGCGATACCAGTACGTCCACTGGTTGTTGTAGTTATCGAGCAAGTCCCCGGATACCTGGTTGGTCTCGTACTTCCAGAACTGAGCGTGCGGTTCACCTGTCCAGGCAAAGCCGGTCTGGAATTCAATCGAGTTGGGCAGGTTGTTTCCCCAGTCGCCGCCACCACTTGTCCAGTTGGTCAAAGAGCGGTAGGGCCCGATGGTTAATGCATCCACATCAGCCTGGGTCTCAAAAGAAGACTGGTCCGTCAGGTTTCCTGTCGGAACCTCTTCCAGAAATTTGTCGCAGCTGGTCGTTAGCATCAAACCCCCAAAAAGCAACGCAACGTATCTCCAGCGCAATTTTATTTTTTTCGATTCCATGATCTTATGCATTTTAAGCGGTTAGAAATTAACGTTTACACCGAGGGTGTATGTCGTAGGATTAGGATACTGGTATTTGTCCGTGTTCGGTACCAGCGCAAAGCTCTTATCCAGCGAGCTTCCTTCGGGATCGTAACCTTCCGCTTTTGTAATCAAGAAGAAGTTGGTGGAGTTCAGATAGACTCTCAGCTTGTTCAAGCCCAGCGTACCGGGGCTAAACGTATAGCCCAGCGTTGCATTGCTGCCTCTTACAAATGATGCATCTGACATGAGGTGTGTATCAGGATACGACTGGTAGTAGGCACCGCCGTTTCCGGGACGGAACTGAGCCACGATAGAGTTCTGCGCATCGGGCCTCCAGGCTTGCAGTGAAGAATTCAATCCTCCCGAAACCAACTGGCGGTCTTCAGCAGATTCGTGCACAAATGCTTTGTTCACACCCGTCACGATCACGATCGCGAGGGCTGCATCGAATTTTCCGTAGCTGAATGTGTTGTTGATCCCGGCAATCACCTTCGGGAAGGCCCGTCCGATGATCCGTCCGTCTGAGATCAGGTCGATTTTACCGTCGTTGTTAACATCTTCGAATTTCAAGTCGCCGGGAAGCATGCCATAACGTGCCGCTTCAGTGGCTTCCGTGGTGCTCCATGTACCAAGGCGATTGAGTCCAAAGAATGAACCTACAGGTTCGCCAATTTTAATGACAGATGTTCCGTTACCGGCACCGGTCTGCGAGTAGATAGGTGCGCCTGTCGGCCCGAGGCCTGTCACTTCGTTACGGTTGGAAGTGAAGGTGATATCACTATACCACTTGAAAGCACCACCGACGATGTTCTGCGTCGACAAGGCGACTTCAAATCCCTGGTTCTCCACTGATCCGTAGTTCATCAACACACTACCGGTTGTGGTAGACTCAGGCAGCGGTACGGAGAGCAACATGTCTGTGGTGTTTTTCTTGTAGTAGTCAAGAACCAGCATGACACGGTTGTTAAACAATCCGAGGTCAACACCAACATCCCACTGGGTAGTGGTCTCCCACTTCAAGTCGGGGTTTCCTACTGAGTTCGGGTAGATACCAGTGAATGTACTGTTCCCCATGACGATGTTACTGTTAACACCAACAAAGCGTTGTGTTACGTAGCTACCGATTTCCTGGTTACCAGTCCGGCCCCAGCTACCACGAACTTTCAAGTCTGAAATCAATGTGTTATCAGCAAGGAAATCCTCGTCGGATGCACGCCATGCTGCGCCCACTGAAGGGAATAGACCGTACTTGTTGTTTTCACCGAATTTTGACGATCCATCAATACGAGCAGTAGCCGTCAGGAGATACTTCCCTTTGTAGCCATAGTTCACACGACCGAAGTAGGAGTTCAATGAGCTCATGCCGTCACTGCTTCGAACACGTGGTCTTGCACCGGCACCCGCTTCAAGGTTGTGCCAGGTATAGAAATCTGTGAAGAAGTTGGTGTTGCGTGCATCGACGTTCTCGTAAGTGGTCTTCGACCATGCAAGTCCGAGAAGGGCATTCAAGGTATGGTCACCGAACGCTTTGTTGTAGTTGAAGTAGTTCTGGTTCTGCCAGTACAAGCTGTTGTTGTTCGCGATGTCCGCCCTGTTGGTCCGTGCATAATACGTACCAGTCCAGAAATTGTCTTTCTGGTTGTTGAAGTCGACGGAGAAATCAGACTTGAAGCTCAGGTCCTCCGTTATCTGGGCGTTCAAAGCCAGACTACCGATCACCTGGTTCCGATAGTTGAAACCAAATTCCTGGTCTCTTCTGAACACGATATTGTACCACTGTTCGCCTACGTTAAAGTCGGCGTTGGTTCCCCAGCGCAGCGCGTAGATACCAAATGTTTCAGAGTCGTCAGGATAGCGGATCGGCACGATTGGCCATACTTCCGCAGTTGAGCGCGTGATACCGTTGTCGTTAGTAGCCTTGCTTTGGATGAAGCTCAGGTTTGTGCTGATATCCAACCATTTGCTCAGCACGACATCACCGGTAAGGCGACCGCTGTAACGCTTGAAGTATGAATCGATCATAAGTCCCTGCTGATCGGAATATCCCAGCGAGAGTGAAAACTTAGCACGCTCTCCGCCACCGCGTACATCAATGTAGTGGTTGTTAGACATCGAAGAACCGTAGGCCTGATCTTCCCAGTTGATATCATAGCGCGGCTTGTAGTACGCACCATCTTTCCCTAAGAGTTTTACGGGATAATCATTGGAAGGCACAAAGAGCCAGGGCATTTCAGAATAGGAGAGACCTGTGGCAAACGGACCGCGGAAGTCCTTCGTGCGGTTAGGCGTACCGTATTTTTCAACGTTGGCCATGGCCTGCTCGTAAGTATACATGAGTTGTTCCGCGTTCATAGCGTAGAGACGGCGATTCATCGTCGACGCCGTTACGTATCCGCGGTACTCTACTTGCGTTTCGCCGGCTACACCGCGCTTCGTTGTGATGATGATCACACCATTCGCGCCGCGTGCACCATAGATGGCAGTTGAAGAAGCATCCTTTAACACGTCAATCGACTGGATGTCTTCCGGATTGAGGTTGCGGAGTGCATTGTCAACGCCGACAATTCCGTCAACGACAAACAGCGGATCGCCGTTCGTGCTGATGGAGTTGGTTCCACGAATCCGGATCATCGGGTTACCACCCGGGATACCGCCACCCATGTTGATCACCTGCACACCGGAAACTTTGTTGGCAAGTGCCTGTCCGACGTTGAGCGAAGGGCGATCAAGAAGTTCCTCGGCAGTAACGTTCGATACCGAGCCGGTCAGGTCTTTCTTTAACTGTGTTCCGTATCCAACTACAACGACTTCCTCCAGGATCTTTGTATCCGGCGCCATGGAAATGTTAAGCGCCGACCGTCCGTTCAGAGGAATCTCTTGTGTCATATAGCCAATGAATGAAACTACCAGTACAGCATTGTCGTTGCTGACAAGCAGGGAAAAGCTTCCATTGGTATCAGTAACCGTCCCGTTAGTGGTTTCCTTTTCAATTATGTTAACGCCGGGAATTGGTTGTCCTGAATCATCAGTGATCGTACCTGATATGGAGACCCCCTGAACTGGGGCAACAGCGAAGTCGGCCTTCGCACCTGCGGCAAATGAGAACATTGTGGTGGTCGCTATCACAAGTAGCTGAACCACAGCTGCTCTCATCACAAGCACGAGTGCTTGTCTGGGTTTAGGTTTGTTCTTCATAGAAAGAAGTTTTGATTTAAGTTAGGTCAATAAGGTATTTGTCTGCGCCTTGTTTCGCATAGCGTGCGGGGCACTGGCCCCTTCTGCTCTAAAGTAGGTGGAAGTTGGTATCAGTTCATCATAGGCAATTGGGGATTTGTGTTTACAGTATTGCACCGTGATACACAACGACCATGCATGGATGCTGTGTCGGTACGTGCTTTGATTAAAAAATTATGTTCTAAAAAGTAAGGCTCGGGTAGTTATCTCCCGACACTAATTGTGGATTCTTTGTTTTTAGTCTCTTTTTCGTTGCGGTTCAGCAACCGCGTTCTCATTGAAAATCCGAACAGCGAAGTCCGGCTCACAAATGCATCCGAGCACTTCACGCATTCTCCTGTCACCCTTTTCGCCTGGCGGCCATCTCTTGCACAACTACTAATACCTGGGAGGGCTCCCGCCTATGTTTGTGCGCGGATCATTTCAGTATCGGGAAGTGGTCTCTCCGCTGTGTCAGCATCCCGCAACTGGATCACGATCGGAAGTTAGAAGAAAAAAATGGAAAGCAAAAAAAAGTGATGTCTCTTTTCGCGTAATGTTGGGTGCATTTAGCGCAAGATGGTCACCAACCCTTTTAAATAGCCTTCCGGACTGTTCATGTTTAAATCGATCGTATAGAAATAAGTGTCGGCCGGAAGAGGCTCGCCGTTCAGTCGTCCGTCCCATTCACTGTCCAGCCCAATCGATTCATATACCAGTACGCCGGCCTTGTTGTATACTTTGATGCGTGCATTAACATACTGTTCTTCACTCTTTAACGGAACGATCCGCCACGTATCGTTTGTCGTGTCGCCGTTGGGGGTGAAGCCCGTTGGAATATCAAGCGAAACCGATGCCCGTCCGAAACGAAGTATCCGCTCCACTTCCTCGCTATCCGACTGGCCATCGTTGACCGACATATATAATACCTTTTCTTGTGTGCCGGGTACAAGGCGTTCATATTGCACTGCGCGCATGGCTTCGGTATAGGTTTGCGGGGATGCCTTTCCAATCAAAGTAAGCATACCCGTCCCGGGATCGAATACACCCCGGATGTTTGCGCCGGAAGTGGTTGCATACGTCAACCGGTCAGCACTGGGTTCGTAGCTTCCCGGCCGGAAACCGATCACGCCGAACATGATGCTGTCACCATCGACATCGGCCACTTCGAGCGTTTCACTTATGGAGACTGTACCCATCGCCGGTGTGAAAAATAATGGGACGGTTTCCAGTTCCGTCAACAGCGGAATATCGTTGAGGGGTGCGACGGCGATGCGCAGCAGAAATGGCGCGCTCGTATTGCTGCCGTCACTGACCCTGACCGGTATGGAAAGTGTTCCATAGTAGTTCGGCGCTGGGGTAATGGTTGTATGCGAAACGGTGTAGTCTTCCCCCGGATCAATCAGAAGTGTAAACCCTTCGGGGTAGTGGTTGTCTTCGTCGATGACATTGAGGTCCGTTAACCGGATGTCGACAGTAGCGTCTTCATCGATTTGTAGCAAGGCCTGCCCGGTAATTTGAGGAATATGATTGATGGCATTGACGGTAACGGGAAGCATATAGGGATCGGAGTTCGCCTCGCCATCATTCACGGTGATCATAACAGACAGTGTGCCGGTAAATCCGGATTGTGGCACAACATCATTTCCTTCGACAGAATAGTTGTTGCCGGGATGAACTGTCAATGAAAAGTCGCCGGGGTATTTGTCGTCTGGATCGATTACCTGCAGGTGAGTAAGCTGAATGGTAATGCGCTGATCCTCTCTGGTCGACAATGTCGAATGTCCGGCAATGACCGGCTTGTCGTTGACGGGATTGACCGTAATTTCAAGCTTGAATTTGTTACTCTCGTCGACGCCGTCATTCACGGTGACGTCCACTTTCAGTTTCCCATTGAAGTTGGTGACGGGCGTGATCACGTGTCCATCAACGGTATAGTGTTCGCCGGGATACAGTGTCATCGTAAACCCCCAGGAATAAAACCAGTCGTCGCGATCCTCGACCCGCAACGCAGTCATGGGAATGGCAAGGCCCTGATCTTCATCGACTGACAACGGTTCCTGGCCCACGATCTTGGGTTTGTGATTGCCTTGTCCCGAGGTGGTAAAAGGAACAATGACGATAAAGAACAAGGAGAAGAAAATCGCGGATTTCATACTCAGGCCATTCACAGTGCAACCGATAAGAGCGCTCCGTATCGGTTTTCAGACACAACACCCCTGAGTCACTGATAAAAAAGTATGCCCGACTTCGCCATCCGACGCGCTTGCCTGCGCTGGCTACGTCGGGCGAAGCCCGATCGGCCCTTCGGCAAGCTCAGGGACCGAGGTACACCTCAACACACCAACCTCGGTCCTCCTACAACCTCCGGAACCGAGGCACACATGAACACATGAACACATGAACACATGAACACACGAA
>CAYMWA010000021.1:0-33526 GCA_964393795.1 uncultured Roseivirgaceae bacterium | reverse complement strand
TGATGTCTTTGATCAATTTTCTAATGTGTTAATGTGTTAATGTGTTAATGTGTTAGTGTGTTAATGTGTTAGTGTGTTAGTGTGTTCGTGTGTGTTCGGGCTGCCAGGTCATTCCCATTCGATGCCGAATTGTTCTGCGAACTTTTGTTTCAGTACGGTTTCGACTTCGGCCATATCGACTTTTTTACCCAGTTCTTTTTCCAATGACGTTACTGCTTTGTCGGTGATGCCGCAGGGTACAATGTGCCCAAAGTAGCTGAGGTCGGTATTGACGTTCAGCGCGAAACCGTGCATGGTTACCCACCGGCTGGTCTTGACCCCCAGTGCACAAATCTTGCGCGCCCGTTGTGGGGCGTCGGCATCCACCCACACCCCGGTGAGGCCCGCAATGCGCCCGGCAGGGACATCGTACTCAGAGAGCGTGCGGATCACCGATTCTTCAAGCGTGCGCATGTACTGGTGAATATCGGTAAAAAAGTTCTCAAGGTCGAGGATGGGATAGCCGACAATCTGGCCGGGTCCGTGATAGGTGATGTCGCCGCCGCGATTGATGTGGTAGTAAGTAGCACCGATTTTTTGTAGCACATCGTCGGGAATCAGCAAATGCGTGGATTTTCCAGATTTGCCAAGCGTATATACATGTGGATGTTCACAAAAGATAACGTAGTTGTCGGTTGGCAGTTGCTGTTCGTCGGGCCGTGTCCTGTTTGCCGATTTTATCGCAAGAATCTTGCCGAAGACCTCCCCCTGATAGTCCCAGGCAGCCTTATAGTCAATGCTACCCAGGTGAACGAACTTTGCTTTCTTGTTCATAAGCATACAACAGCGGCGGCTTCCGGAAAATTTCTCAATGCCGGTCAACTTCTGCTACCGCATTTTCGCCAACTCGGATTTGACAAAGGTGCTCGCGTCGGTCGTGTCTGGCTCCACGCCGTTTTCCTTCGCGAGGTAGTACGAAATCCAGTCAGTCAGGTGGATCAGATAGTAGTATTGCTCGAGAAGCGACGCGCCTTCTCCAACGACGTCGATAATCGGATTTGACTTTTTTTCGAAGATGTCGCGGCAGATTTCCATGCGCTTTTCCACGCGTTCATGATCATGGTCGGAATACAGGTAAATGACCTGCAGCATGGGCATAAGGCTCTCAGGGAACTGCCAACCCACCAGTTCATTGTGGTTCATTTCCGGGAATGTGCTGATGTGTGCCAGTTGTTTGGCATTCTCGTTCAGCTGTTGCTGAAAGCGGAGCGCCATGGCGTAGAGCCGGTTGTCGCAATAGATTACGGGAAGTTTCCCTTTGAGTTTTTTCGCGATAAGTTCTGCTTCTGATTCGATCCCCTTCACGCCGCGGTCGAGAAATTCGATTGCATTCTCCGTTTCCTTTATAAAGGCGGCGCCGATCAGGTTCGTGTGGTAGAGCAACGACATCAACGCAATCATGTTGTACCCCAGCATGGCCCGGGGACTTTCAGAACCCACCGGAAGCTGAATATAGAACAGGTTGTATTCGCGGGCGATGTCGAGCAGTTTGCCGCCGGAGGCAATGGCAATGCATTGTGCACGCTTCAGCAGCGCTTTGTTAAGAGCGGCAACGGTTTCTTCCGTATTGCCACTGTAAGAACAAGCGATAAAGAGCGTATGCGGATTGACAAACTGTGGAATGTTGTAGCTCTTGCAAACCGAGATCGGGATCGGTATCCGCCCGAAGGTGAGCGACTCTACGAGGTTCGCGCTGATGCCGGAGCCGCCCATGCCGGTAATCACGACATTCCTGATGTCACTGCCCGGGCGGACAAGATCAATGGTGTCCGCGATCTTCAGCGCATCGGCGAGCTGTCTTGTAAAACCGTCAATATATTTTTTTGTTTTAGACATAGTTGTAAATTCCGCAGTCAAAGGTAGGACAATTTGGATGACCGATAAAATGGAAACCGGCAGGCTGGGCGAAAATCTCGCGGCTGAATTTCTGATACAAAAGGGGTTCAGTGTCGTGGCGCGCAACTACCGGTGGAAGCATGCCGAGATTGATCTGATCGTCAATCGCGATGACTGGTTGATCTTTGTCGAGGTGAAAACGCGTCATTCAAACGCTTATGGGGAACCGGAAACCTTTGTGGATGCGACCAAGCGGCGATTGATGTACTCGGCTGCGGAGCATTATATTTATAGCCACAACTGGAAAGGGCATATCCGGTTTGATATTGTTTCTGTGAAGCCGGGGAGTACACCGCAGATCCGGCATTTTGAAGACGCCATCTACTACTAACGGATGGATGATGGCGAATGGTCAGCGCGATGCTCGCGCGTTCCGGTAAATCTGTTTGCCCTGCTCATTCCATTCGGCTTTGATATACGGCCTGAACGACTCATCAAAGGGTTCTTCCGGATAGGCAATGATCTTCTTTCGGCGCTTGCTGGGATAATACTCAACCCAGTCGCCTACCTTTTGGTCGTATTCATATTCACCGGCAATGGCGATCTGGCCGTTCTCATAGAAGTAGTAGTAATAGCCGGTCTTCTCTCCGAATTCAATAGGCGTTATCTCCTTCATTTTCTTCCGCTCGACGTCGTAATAGCTCACCGTTGACTCTTTCGGCCAGCCGCGGAAATACTTTTCCTTGTCGATGAGCGTGCTGTCGGGCTTGTAGTACATCCATCGTCCGTGCTTCGTCCCCTTATAAAAGATGCCCCTGGTAACGACTACATCCCCCAGCCTTTTCTCGTAAGGCCCGTGCAGCAGCACCCCTTTCTCCGGATCGAAGCGCTCCGTTTTCCGGATTTCTTTGCGCGTATAGTCATACCAGTAGATGTCGCGCACGAAAGTTTGCGGCGTCTCCGGTTTTTTCAGGACGTAAAACAATTCGTAGGTGACCCGGTTGCCGTAGCCGCTTCTTGTAAAGCCTTTCTTCGTCTTGATACCGTAAAAGACCCTTTTCTTTACCTTCTTCTTTTTCTTTTTTGCGGGTTCCTCCTCTTCTTCAGCCTCGAAGTCAAGCGTGACAGGCGTGTCGATGGTAAACCGCTCATCAATAGGCTCTGCCTCAGGCTCATCCTGAGCCAGCAGCCGCCCGGATGCGAGCAGCATGAGGAAGATGATTGAGTAGAGGTATTTCATCGTTTGAAACAACGAAACTAGTCAAAAATTATTACGATCACGGTCGATGGATTGGCAGAACTTGCGGGAAGTTTGAAACTTCCCGGAAGTTGCCGCGCGGCTACGATACCAGCTCGACGCTGCGTTTAATGAAGTTGGTCAGCTCGGCGCCCGTGAGCATGTTTTGCGAAAGGAGCGCCAGATCGTACGCCTGTTTGGCCAGTTTTGTTTTCTGATCCTCGCCTTCGGCCTTGAGGATTTTCTGTACAATGGCGTGGTTGCCGTTGACGGCGACGTTGTAATTGTCAGGCATAGTGCCCATGAACCCGTAGCCGCCGCCGGTTTTGGCCATGTCTTTCATCCGACGCATAAATTCGCTCATCGTAATGACGACCGGGAGATCGTCAGGCGACATCGCTTCTACCGCAACGGTCATGTTTTTGTTGTCGATTGCCTTCTCAAAGACGGTCTTCACCTGCTCTTCTTCCTCCTTGCCCAGCACACTCTCCAGCTTTTCTTCTTTTGTGATCAGCTTTTCGGCGGTGTCGCTGTCCACCCGTTTGACCTGGGTCTTTTCAAGTTTCTGCTCGAGCGTATTGATAAAGTGGCTGTCGATCACCCCATCGAATAGCAGGACATCATAGCCCTTGGCACGGGCACCTTCGATAAAACTGTGCTGCTTGTTTTTATCAGAAGCGTAGAGATAAATGAGTTGTTTCTCCTTGTCGGTCTGGTTTGCCTGTACTTTTTCTTTGTACTCTTCAAGGGTGAAATACTGATCGTCGACGTTCTTGAGTAGTGTAAATTCTTTGGCACGCTCGTAAAACTTCTCATCGCTGATGATGCCGTATTTCACAAAGATGTTGATGTCATCCCATTTCTTTTCAAAATCGGGCCGGTCCTTCTTGAAGATCTCCTGCAGTTTGTCTGCCACTTTCTTGGTGATGTGTTGGCTGATCTTCTTTACGCTGGCGTCCGACTGAAGGTAACTTCGCGACACGTTCAGCGGGATATCGGGTGAATCAAGTACGCCGTGAAGCAACATCAGGAAATCAGGTACGACGTCTTTTACTTCGTCGGTGATAAAGACCTGGCGAGAGTACAGCTGAATTTTGTTCTTGTTGATCTCAAAATCGTTCTTCACCTTCGGGAAGTACAATACGCCGGTGAGATTGAAAGGGTAGTCGACGTTCAGGTGTATCCAGAAAAGGGGATCTTCAGAATACGGATAAAGCTCTTTGTAGAACTTCAGGTAATCTTCGTCCTTTAGTTCTGCGGGAGATTTGGTCCAAAGCGGAGAAGGATTGTTAATGATCCGGTCAACCTTTGCGGTCTTGTACTTCGGTTTCCCGTCTTTGTCAACGCCATCCTCTACGCTTTCCTCCTTGGTGCCGAACTTGATCTCGACCGGAAGGAACTTGCAATATTTCTCAAGGATTCCTTTTAGTCGCCACTCGTCGAGGAACTCCTCGGACTCTTTGTTGACGTGAAGGATAACATCGGTACCTCGCGTTTGTTTCTTTGTACCCTTAATAGAAAATTCCGTTGAGCCGTCGCATTCCCACTTGACAGCCGGTGCTGCGTCGTCCAGTTTGTAGGATCGGGTAACGATATCGACAGTATCGGCCACCATAAAGGCAGAATAAAAGCCAAGTCCGAATTTCCCGATGATGTCTTTACCGTCGGCCTTGTCTTTAAACTTCTCCACGAATTCGGCTGCTCCTGAAAACGCGATCTGGTTGATATATTTTTTCACTTCCTCAGCCGTCATCCCGATGCCTTTATCGCTGACGGTGATGGTTTTTTTCTTTTTATCGAAGCTGACTTCAATGGTGAGGTCGCCCAGTTCACTGTTGAATTCGCCCAGCGACGCAAGCTTTTTCAGTTTCTGGGTTGCATCAACGGCATTGGAAACGAGCTCCCGCAGAAAGATTTCGTGGTCGGAATAAAGGAATTTCTTGATGATCGGAAAGATGTTCTCGGTATGAATCGAAATGGTTCCTTTTTCTTCTTCTACTGCTGCCATATTGATGTGTACATTTTAGGTTTTGACTGACCGGTTCGACTCAAACATTATTCCAATGGCCGAGACTATGCCACTATGGCACAAAAAGCAAAAATAACCGGTGATTTGCGTCAGTTTCGAACCGCCGAAGCGGCGTTGGTCAGGTTACCGCAGGCGGTTGGAGTCGCGCACGAGTTTTTCATCCCTGCGTATGAAACGGTTGGCTATGAGGTTGCACAGCACGGCCACACCCGGCAGCCACAGGCCGAGACTGAACTTGCCGCCGTGAAACGCTTCAGTGAGGTTATTGGAAAAGATGAAGGCGGCGGCGATGGTGCCCGCCAGAAACAGTGAGTTGAGGGCGCCGAGTTTCATCTGCAACATGCGGTTGCGGTATTTGCCGATGGAAATGATTGCGATGGTGGCAGATGCAATGGCGAGGATAGCCGTCAGGCAGTAGGGCATGTAGTCGGTTGAAATCATGTCGCCACTTTGCCCGACAATGCTATAGTGAAAGGCAAACAGCTTGTGACTTTGCCCGATCGTTTCATGCATCCATATCGGAAAAAACAGGGAGGCGATCAGGCTGGCGACCACCAACACGAGAAATACGGTTTGAATTCTTTGCCACATGGTTGCGTTAAGGTTAAATTGCTGCCAGAGCGTTCGCAAAACTAAGCATTCGGGTCATTCGCGCGGCATATCATTCCCATTTTAATTAAAGACTGAATAGCACCTATGGAAGCGGTTTTCGTGGTGGATATCCTTCGCACGCCGGTGGGAAAATACGGAGGGGCACTCGCCGGAGTACGTCCCGACGACCTCGCTGCGCTCTCGATCATGCGCCTGCTCGAAAGGCAACCGCAGATCGACCCGGATGAAGTTGAAGACGTCATTCTCGGCGCGGCTAATCAGGCGGGCGAGGACAATCGGAACGTAGCGAGAATGGCTGCGTTGCTGGCCGGATTGCCGGTTTCTGTTGGCGGCGCCACTGTTAACCGGTTATGCGCCTCCGGCCTTCAGGCGATCATGGATGCGGCCCGCGCGATAATGGCCGGCGACGGGACAGTGTTTATCGCTGGAGGCGTTGAGAGCATGAGTCGCGCACCGTTTGTGATGCCCAAGAGTGAAGAAGGGTTCTCACGGAAGGTGGCGATTTATGACACGACGCTTGGATGGCGTTTTTTGAATTCGCGGTTGTCGGCGCTGTATCATCCTTATTCAATGGGCGAGACAGCCGAAAACGTCGCGCGGAAATGGGGAGTGACCCGCGAAGCGCAGGACCTGTTTGCGCACGAATCGCAGCGACGTTATCAGGCGGCACATGACGCCGGGAAGTTTGCTGACGAGCTCATAGCAGTGCCGGTGCCGCAAAAAAAGGGTGAGGCCGTCCGGGTCGTGAAAGATGAACATCCGCGCCTGTCTTCGCTGGAACAGTTAGCCACACTTAAGCCGGCATTTGCCCCGGATGGTACCGTCACAGCGGGCAACTCGTCAGGCATTAACGATGGCGCGGCGGTGGCCCTGATGGCCGGTGAAGCGGTCATCAGAAGACAGGGGATGAAACCCCTGGCACGCGTGGTGGCGATGGCCATCGCCGGTGTCGATCCGGCATTTATGGGAATGGGTCCGGTTCCGGCAACCAAAAAGGCACTGGCACGCGCAGGCCTTTCTGTTGCAGATATTGGACTGTTTGAATTAAATGAGGCCTTCGCGTCCCAATCGCTTGCCTGTATGCGAGCGCTTGATCTTGATCCTGCCGTTGTGAATGTTAACGGAGGAGCCATTGCTTTAGGCCACCCGTTGGGCTGCAGCGGTGCACGGATCAGTGCGACGCTGATTCATGAAATGAAAAAACGCAATACGCGGTATGGCGTGGCTACCATGTGCGTGGGGGTGGGCCAGGGCGCGGCTGTGGTGTATGAAAATGTATAGATTCCGGCGTCGCTTGATATAGCTTTACAGTGAAGTACAGCATTTTCGGGTCCGGATTTTCCCAAACTTAAAACTTACAACTTTCTACTTACAACTTAACTGATGGCTCGTTACTTTTTTGAGATCGCTTATCATGGTGGGAGATACCATGGGTGGCAGAGCCAGCAGAATGCGATCGGCGTACAGGCGATTGTGGAAGATGTGATGACCAAGATGTTCAGAACCGAAGTGCAGGTCACAGGAAGCGGACGCACGGACACGGGTGTTCATTGCGAACAGCAGTTTTTCCACGTTGACCTTGAGAAGGCGTTTGATAGCGAACTGCTTATCCAGCGCATGAACGCGTTTTTGCCCGGCGACATTGCGATAAAGTCAATTCGGAAGGTCAGGCCGGATGCCAGTGCACGGTATGATGCGATCGAACGGCGCTACCGCTATCAGATCACGCGTGCAAAAGATCCGTTCTCCGAGGGGTTAAGCTGGCACTTTTTCAAGGAAGTTAACGTAGACAAGATGAACCGTGCGGCTGCCCTGATGGTCGGGGAACAGGATTTTGAATGCTTCAGCAAAGTGAAAACCGATGTAAATCATTTTATTTGCGACGTGCGCGCGGCCCGGTGGACCGATCACGGGGAACAGCTGGTCTTTTCGATCGCGGCCAACCGGTTTCTTCGCGGCATGGTCCGCGCGGTTGTCGGAACGCTGCTCGACGTCGGCACCGGTAAAATTACGCACAGCGATTTTGCGTCGATTTTGCGGAGTAAGGACCGCAAGCGCGCCGGCGCAAACGTGCCGCCGCACGGGCTTTACCTGGAAAAGGTGAAGTATCGTCCGGGAATATTTATTAAATAATACGAAGTGGAGCGAGAACAGGTAAAGAGCGGAAACATCATCGATTGGTCAGTGCTGAGGAGGCTAATGAAATTTGTCACTCCTTACCGCGGCAGTTTCTACACGATCATCGTGTTGACGGTTCTGCTCGGTGTACTCACGCCCTTACGACCAATTCTCATTCAGTATACCATCGATAACCACGTTGCCTTCGGCGACTATGCAGGGCTTGTCACCATTATTGTTATCCTGATCGGGCTGCTGATTCTCCACTCTGTCGCACAGTACGCACACACCTGGCTGTCGGGGTGGCTGGGCCAGTGGGTGATCCGCGACATTCGTTCGAAGTTATATCGGCACATCGTCAACCTTCGGTTGAAGTTTTTTGACCGTACGCCCATTGGCCGCCTTGTGACACGTACGATATCGGATGTCGAGACGCTTGCAGACGTATTCAGCGAAGGGTTGGCTGCCATGGCCGGCGACCTTTTGCAGATTTTGTTCATCCTCGGGTTCATGTTTTACGAGGACTGGCGTCTGGCGCTGTTAAGTCTCTCGACGATTCCCCTGCTGCTCATTAGCACGTACATCTTCAAGGAAAAAATCAAAGTGACCTTTAACGATGTGCGCAACGCGGTGGCAAACCTCAACACGTTCGTGCAGGAACACATCACCGGCATGAACATCGTCCAGATATTCGGCAGTGAAAAAACCGAATTCCAGAAGTTCAAAAGTATCAACGAAGAGCACCGCCAGGCCAACCTGCGGTCTGTATTGTACTATTCCATTTACTTCCCTGTTGCTGAAATCATTGCTGCAGCCGGCATTGGCTTGCTGGTGTGGTACGGTGCCCGGGGCGTCATTATGTTCGAGGAGACGGGAATTACCATCGGTAAACTGATTGCCTTCATCATGTACATTCAGATGTTCTTCCGGCCCATCCGCATGATTGCCGACCGGTACAACACCTTGCAGATGGGAATTGTGAGTACGGCGCGCATTATGAACCTGCTCGACAACGAGGAACATGTGGAGCAAAACGGGACCCATACCCCCAGCCGTATTCGCGGACATGTAGCCTTCAAAGATGTCTGGTTCGCCTATAACGACGAGCAATATGTGCTCCGCGACATCAATATCGACATACCGGAGGGTACCACCGTGGCGTTCGTCGGCGCAACCGGCGCGGGCAAATCGTCGATCATCAACCTGCTCAATCGCTTCTATGAAATCAACAAGGGCGTGATTACCGTCGACGGCGTCGATATCCGCGACTATGAAATCGGCAGGTTGCGAAAAGACATCGGCGTGGTGCTACAGGATGTGTTCTTGTTTTCGGATACTATCTACAACAACATCACCCTGGGGAATCCCGATGTAAACGAAGAAATGATATGGCATGCGGCTGATCTGGTCGGAGCGCGGAAATTCATTGAGCGACTTCCCGGCAAGCTCTCTTACAATGTAATGGAACGTGGCGCTACCTTGTCCGTCGGACAACGACAACTGATCTCCTTTATCCGCGCAATGGTGTACAACCCCCGGATACTGGTCCTTGATGAAGCGACTTCTTCTGTAGACTCGGAGACAGAAGAAATGATACAGCAGGCGATCGACAAGATGATGCAAGGCCGCACTTCGGTTGTCATTGCACACAGACTGTCCACCATTCAGAAAGCGGACAAGATCATCGTGCTCGATCACGGCGAAATCAAGGAATCAGGAAGGCATGAAGAATTGCTTGCCAGGGATGGTTTTTACGCACGCCTGCACAAGATGCAATACAAGGAGTTTGTGAGCTAGTCGTCTTCCTTTTCGATTACCGCGCGTTCTTCGAGTTGCCCCTGCTTTTCAAACAGATCGCGGTACATGCCATCCTGCGCGATGAGTGATTCGTGTGTGCCGACTTCGGCAATCTTTCCGTCAATCAGCACGATAATCTTGTTGGCGAGTTTGGCCGAAGAGACGCGGTGTGAGATGATAATCGTCGTCCTGCCCTCCATGATGCGCTTGAGATTGTTCAGGATGTTGTTCTCCGTTTTCGTGTCAACGGCTGAAAGCGCGTCATCCAGCATCAGTATTTTTGGTTCGCGAACGAGTGCGCGGGCAATGGAAACCCGTTGTTTTTGTCCGCCCGACAGTGTGATGCCCCGCTCGCCTACACGCGTTTGAAATCCTTGCGCGAAGGCGACAATATTTTCGTAGACGTCAGCATCCTTAGCTGCCTGCAAGACCGCTTCCTCCGGAGGTTCCATCATTCCGAAGCCGATATTGTTGTAAACGGTGTCGCTGAACAGGAAGACATCCTGAGGAACATAACCGATCTGGCTCCGGAGACAGTTGACATTGTAATGGGTGATCGGAATGTCATCGATCCGTATTTCTCCTTCGCGCACATCATAGAGTCTTGAAACGAGATTGGCGATTGTACTTTTTCCGGACCCGGTGGTACCGATGATGGCCAGCGACTCGCCGGGATGAACAACGAAAGAGATGTCGCGTAATGCTTTGATGCCCGTGTCGGGATAGGTGAACGAGACGTTTCTGAATTCAATTTTCCCTTCGATTTCGCGGATGATATCTTCTTCAGAAACAATGTTGGAGGTTGTGTTCAGAAACTCGTTGATGCGTTTCTGTGACGCCTCCGCCCGCTGCACCAGGCTGCTCGTCCATCCGAGCGATGTGACGGGCCAGGTCAGAAGGTTGACGTAGATGACGAATTCGGCAATGTTTCCCAGTGTGAGCGACCCGCTGCCGCTGATGACCAGGCTGCCGCCGGCGTAAATCGTGAGGATGGTGCTCAGGCCAACAAGTCCCATGATAAGCGGGAAGAAGAGCGACTGCACTACCGTCAGCTTCATTGAACGCTTTCTGTAATCCTCTGTTTCGGCGTCAAACTTTCCTGCCGAATCGGCCTCCCTGTTGAAGGATTTAATCACGCGAATGCCGCTGAAGGCTTCCTGCACGAAAGTCGAGAGGCGTGATTGACTTTTTTGAATCTCTTCGGACCTTCTTTCAATCTTGTTGTTTACCAGGAAGATGCTTAGTGAAAGCAGCGGCAGCGGGCTCAGAGCATACCATGTCAGCGTAGTGCTGATCGAGAACATGATCGGGATCAGCATGAAAAACAACGTGATCAGTGTGATGCCGTACATGATGGCGGGCCCGAGGTACATCCGGACACGGCTCACATCCTCCGAAATCCGGTTCATCAGATCGCCCGTATTGTTGCGCCGGTAAAAGCTGAGCGGTAAAGTTTGATAGTGATCGAAGACTTCGTTTTTCAGATCATACTCGATGTGGCGTGACATGACAATCAGTGTCTGCCTGACGAAGTAAAGAAAGATGCCGCGTAGCAGGGCCATCACCAAGATGAGGCCGGCGTAGAAGACAATCCCAAATGCGAATATCGAAAAGAAGTTTTGCTGCAGGTCAAGGTGGGTAAAGGCGCCGTGCAGGTTGATGTTGTCGACCACCAAGTCAATGGCGTGACGCACGAGTTGCGCCGGGATGATCTGAAACGCGTTTGATATAATGACGAATAGGGTGCCAAAAATCAAATGCCATTTGTATTTAAGAAGAAATTTGTTGAGGTATCTGAGTTCTTTCATCGTAAAATGTGGTGTGCGAGCCGCCGTTTCACCCCCGTGCAAAACAAGGTATAAAAAATGGTTAAAGCAGGGACCGTATCCATAAAATTTGGGGATTGATATTGAAAACGAAATATCCTCTTAAAAGTTTATGCAAACGATTGAAAGGGCTAATTTTGGCCTGTAATTTTTACGTTTGCAGCGTAAAAACGAGATGCCGGAAGGCATTGGATTAACAATATTTAACCATGGAAATAAAAACGGTTGAAGCGATAAAGGAAGCGGGGATATTTGGATCACTTGCGGAATTTGGGCATGAGCAAGTGGTGTTTTGCCACGATGCGGCTACTGGCCTGAAGGCGATCATTGCCATTCATAATACTGTTCTCGGACCCGCCCTGGGTGGTACGAGGATGTGGAACTACACATCGGAAGAAGAAGCGCTGACTGACGTGCTCCGGCTTTCGCGGGGTATGACATTTAAGGCAGCGGTCAGCGGCCTCAACCTCGGCGGCGGCAAAGCGGTGATCATTGGGGATCCGCACGCACTGAAAAGCGAAGCCTTCCTGAGGCGCTTTGGAAAATTTGTAAACAGCCTAAACGGCAAGTACATCACAGCGGAGGATGTGAACATGAAGACCGGCGATATGGTCTACATCCACATGGAAACGCCGCACGTAACCGGGCTTCCGGAATCAATGGGTGGTGGTGGCGACCCTTCTCCCGTTACGGCCTACGGCGTGTACATGGGCATCAAGGCCAGCGCGAAGAAGGTTTTCGGCAATGACAGCCTGGAGAACAGGCGTATTGTTGTCCAGGGCGTCGGGCAAGTGGGCAGTCATCTGGTGGAACACCTGGCGAAGGAGCATGCGAAGGTTTTTGTTTCGGATGTGAATGTGGAGAAAGTGAACCGGGTGGCGCAGGTATTCCACGCGACAGCAATTGAGCAGGAAGAGGTGGTTGACATGGATGTCGATATTTATGCGCCATGCGCCCTGGGCGCAACGATCAACGACGAGACCATCCCGCGGCTGAAGTGCAGCATCGTGGCCGGCGCGGCGAACAACCAGCTCAAAGACGAAATACGACATGGCTACATGTTGCAGGACCGAAGCATCACCTTTGCACCTGATTTCCTCATCAATGCCGGCGGGTTGATCAACGTCTATCACGAGTTCCTCGGGAACTACGATCGCAGGCGGGTCATGGATCAAGCTGAAAAGATATACGACACATGTCTCGATATTCTGAAATTTGCGGAGCGCGAGAAGATCACGAGCCAGGAGGCCGCCACACGTCTGGCAGAAAAGCGTATAGCGGAAGTGGGACGATTGCGCATGTCGCGCTAGCGGTGAAACGACGTCCGGTTTTCAGGGCGACGCGATGGCAAAATTATTGTGCATCCTGTTAGTGAAAGCTGGCAGGATGTTTAATTTTGCACCGGCCTTATCAAACAAACGTTCTTTAACATGCTGAATAGAAGAAGCCTTCGGATAAAAGTAATGCAAAGTCTTTTCGCCTTACAGCAGTGCAAGGACGCGCTACACGACCTTTGTCACGAAAGGATTGCAGACGCCTTTATGCCCGATCTTAATTCCATGGAGGTTCAGGATAAGGCGTTGTTGAATCAGCTCAAAAAGGAAAGCCTTAAGGCGTTTGAGGCGGCGTTTGCCGGAAACCCCGGTGCAGTCGCGCACGAAGATAAACGCGTTGCTCAGGCGGCGGATGACGCCCTCACGTTCTATCGGGACCAGGTGAAGAAAGACACCGGTTTTTTTAAGAAGAATCTCATCATTGAAGTAGAGAAAATCTACGACCATTATATCGCCACATTAAGCCTGGTCACCGCTTTCGCGGAAATTGCCGAAGCAGACAAAAAGGTCAGCCATAAGAATTTTGTAAACAACGCATGGATCAAAGCGCTGAAGAACAGTGATGTATTGAAAAAGGAAGCTATGCGCCTCGGTCGGCACTGGCAAAATCATGCGGAGGAAGTGCGGCACTGGTTCCGGGATGTCGTGCGCCAGGACAACGAGTACCTCAACTATCTCGACCGCAAGAATCCTTCTTTCGAGGACCAGAAAAAATTTGTCAATCACCTCTTTAAGAAAGTCATCCTCGGAAAAACGATCATCAACGACTTCTACGAAGAGGAAGTCTTGCGCTGGGCAGAGGACAAAGACATCGTGAAGGCGCTCGTCGAAAAGACGGTTAAGTCCTATGAACCTGAAACGGGCGCCGAGATTGCGCTCCACACCCTTTCACTGAACTGGGAGGACGACCGTCATTTTATCGAAACGCTCTTTGACACAGCCATTAATCTCAAGCCACATCACCGTGAGCTGATCGCTACGAACACGCGAAACTGGGAAGTGGAACGCCTGCCACTCACCGACCGGATTATTCTTGAGATGTCGATCGCCGAGCTACTCAGCTTTCCGAATATTCCCGTTAAGGTGACCATCAACGAGTATATCGAGCTGGCCAAGACCTATAGTACGCCCAAGAGCCGGACCTTTATCAATGGTATTCTGGATGTTATCGCCAAAGCGCTGATGGAAAACGGGGAAATAAAAAAGAGTGGTCGCGGTTTAATTGACAATAAATAGCCAGCCAGGCCGTATATTTGCTAAAAGTTGCGAAGATTTGAAATTGTCTTTTAACGATAATAATTTTGTACGCCTATGAGCAAAAAGGGAGGAAACACCCTGCTCGCATTCTTGGTAGGAGCAGCGACGGGAGCCATACTCGGGGTTTTATACGCACCGGATAAAGGGTCTAATACACGGGAAAAGCTCTCCTATCAGCTGGATCGATACAGGGTCATGCTGCAGGACGCTATCAACGACTTTGTATCAGGCAGGGAGACACCCCTCACCTCGGAGGCGAAATCTCAAGGCCAAAAGGTTGTAGATGAGGCCAAAACGAAGGCGGAGAAGCTTCTGGAAGACGTGGATGAACTTTTGTTGCAGATCCGCGGTAATAAAAAGAATTAAACTCAAAGCTCAGTATATATGAAAACGATGTGGATAAAGGTCTTACTGATTGTCGCCTTCGGCGCGGTGTTTACAGCATGCTCAGACAGGAAATCGGAGAAAAAAATCGCTGAACTGGAAAGCAGGCTCGCAGAACTCGAAGGGAAAAAGACGGCAGCCACCACAACCGTTCCTTCACCGGCTACCGAACCCGTCAAGAATGAAAAGCCGGAAGGGCCGCTGCCTAAATTCCAGTTTGAGACCGTTGACCACGATTTCGGTACCGTCCAGGAAGGTGAGGTCGTTGAATATACCTATTCGTTCAAGAACGTTGGCGATGCCCCGCTGATCATCCAGTCGGCCCAGGGTTCCTGCGGATGTACGGTCCCTGACTGGTCAAAACAACCGATCCCGGTAGGCGGAACCGGCTTCGTGAAAGCGAAGTTCAACAGTAAAGGATTTTCCAATATCCAGAATAAGACGGTGACGGTAACCGCGAATACGTGGCCAAAGCAGACGGTATTGCGCTTCAAAGCCATGGTCGCCAAGGCTGACGTTCCCGCGCAAGGCCCGGTTAGATAACTTCGGCAAAAACGAATCACATAACCCGGGCGGTGGTCCGGGTTTTTTTTTACGGCTGCAGTATGATCACGCCGTCGCCCTTTGTTTGGTAGGTACGGCGTGAATATTGGTGAAAACGCGTAACTTAGCGAGCTAATTAAAAAACCATATGTTCAATATACTTTTACAAGCGCCCAGCGGTGGCGGACAAACTTTCCAACTTATTTTCTTTGGTGCGATCATCCTTGTTTTCTACTTTTTCATGATCAGGCCGCAACAGAAAAAAGCCAAGGAGCAGAAGAAATTTGTGGAAGAGATCAAGAAGGGCGACTATGTCGTCACGATTGGCGGAATGCATGGTTATGTTGGTGAAATGGAGGGTGACACGTTCATTCTTGAAGTAGAGAAAGGCGGGCGCATCCGCTTCAATAAGACGGCCATCTCGCTGGATGCGACCCGTCATGCCAACAAGAAGTAGCGCGCCTTGCTGGTGGGCTCCTGTTGTTCACTTTTTTTACTTTGGCGGATAAATGAGAATTATCTATAAGATATTCAGTATCCTCCGGTTCAATCGCCGCAACTGGAAAGCGGTAGTGCTGTGTGTGTTCACAGCCATGATCTTCTGGCTTTTTAATGCGCTCAATAAGACGTACACCACGAACATCAGTTTTCCGCTGACCTTCGATTACGATCAGGAAAATTTTATCCCGGTAGGCAGTTTGCCGCAAAGTGTCCGCCTGAACGTCACGGGCAACGGTTGGGAGCTTTTCAAAAGGAGCACGGGCGTGAAGACGGAATCGCTGGAAATTCCACTTGATCGACCGGCAGACGTGAAGAAGATTGTTGGAAGCGGCCTGAGGTTCCCATTTACGACCCAGTTGGAAGGGCTCCTCATCAACCACGTGTTGAGCGACACCATTTATCTTGATCTGGAGCCTAAGGCCGGGCGATGGATTAAACTGGCCGCCGACTCTATCCAATACAACCTTAAGGCGGACTACGGACTCGTTAGTGACATTGAGATCACGCCTGATTCGACGTATATCGAGGGCCCGCAGCGACTGATCGAACAGATCAGGGAACCGCTGATACTTACAGTGCCCCAACGCAACATCGACGAGCCTTTTAAAGAGCATATTACCGTTGAAGTGCCCTACAAAGATGTGATTACCCGCAATCCGCAGGAGGTTTCCGTGGCGTTCAGCGTCGAGAAAATGGTCACGCTGAGGGATTCAGTGACTGTGTCACTTGAAAACATCCCGCCAACGGTCTCCGAAGTGATGAACTCGGGTAAGATTCCGGTCACGCTCCTGGTGCCGGAGTCCTTTGCGGCGGATTTGAAAATCGATTCCTTAAAGGCGGTGCTCGATCTCAGCCGCTTTAGCGGCGGCACGGAGAAAATCCTGCCGCATATCAAGGGCCTTCCGCCCTTCAGCAAGGTCTTGCAGATTGATTCCGTTGTTGTAAGCCTGTAGCCGGTGGAGATGCCGCTGCAAATCGGAGTTACAGGAGGAATTGGCGCGGGAAAGTCATTGATCTGCGCCATCTTCGCCCGCCTCGGTGTCCCCGTCTACGACGCTGACCACCACGCGAAAGCCCTAATGACCACCGATGGAATACTAATCTCGCAAATCAAAAAAGAATTCGGTGATTTGGCATACCATCCGGATGGCGTGCTGAATCGAAGTTACCTGGCTGACCATGTCTTTCACGACGAAGAGAAACTGGAAAAGCTCAATAGTTTGGTCCATCCCCGAGTAGCCGTGGATTATGCCGGCTGGGTTGATCGCCACAAGCGCTCACCCTATGTGCTGAAAGAAGCGGCCTTACTGTTTGAATCCGGCTCCTATCGGCTGCTTGACAAGATTATAGTCGTCTCAGCACCCGTATCGATCCGCCAGGCAAGGGTGTTAAAACGGGATCCCCACCGATCGGTCGAGCAGTTTAAGGGAATTGTCGAAAAGCAGATGCCCGAAGCTGAAAAGCTGAGCCGCGCTGATTATATTATAATGAATGATGAGTCAGCCCTGGTCATCCCCCAGGTACTCAGGCTGCACGCCGAATTTAGAGGGGGGAGGGCTGGACTGGCACAAGGTTAATGGAGATTGTTATAAAGTGTTATTGATTTTCATATGCAGTTACCCATAAAAAGTTGTGGTGTCCTTATTGTGATCGGATCGCTCCTTTCATGCGATGCGAAAAAGGAAACGTCCGCACCGGTGCGAGCCGTCAGAAGTGGCCCGATTGAGGTCGACGGGTTTGTTATCGGCCGTAGTACCATCAGCGAAAGTGTCGAAGTGCCGGGCTCGCTGAGGCCATTTGAAGAAACCGACATTAAGAGTGAGGTTGACGGAAGGGTGGTTCAGCTAAACATACAGGAGGGCTCATTTGTACCGAAGGGTACCCTGCTCGTCAAGCTGTTTGATGAAGATCTGAAGGCGCAACTCCGGAAGCTGCAGGTGCAATTGAAGATCAAACAAAAGACGGAAGAGCGCAACCGCGAACTGCTTGCCATCAGTGGTATCAGCCAGCAGGAATACGACCTGAGCACACTTGAGGTGGAAAACTTGCGGGCCGACATTGAGACCACGCAAATTGCTATTGCCAAGACTGAGATTCGCGCACCGTATGGCGGCGTTGTCGGATTGCGAAACATCAGCCTGGGATCCTATATTTCTCCCTCGACCATTATCACCACTTTACGCCAGGTAGACAAGCTCAAACTCGAGTTTGCCGTACCCGAAAAATATGCACGGGAGATCGGTAAGGGCTATGCGGTACGGTTCCGTGTAGACGGCGGCGTGCACGACTTCACGGCTACCGTGATGGCTACGGAAAACAATGTGGATCAGAACACGCGAACGCTGCAGGTGAGAGCGTTGGTCACTGACAACAACGCGGAACTGGTACCCGGTGTTTTCGCGAGGGTTAACCTGCAGCTTGGTAAGAACGACAGTGCGTTGCTCGTACCAACCCAGGCGGTTGTACCCACCATCCGCAACAAGCAGGTCATTGTCCTGCGGGGGGATAGTGTCGAGTTTGCAGTCGTAGAGACCGGCGTGAGGGATTCGGCATTTGTCGAGATTGTGCGGGGCGTCAACATGGGAGATACAGTCATCACGACAGGACTGATGTCGATCCGGCCGGGCGGAACCGTTAAGGTGACCAACGTAACTACGCTTTAAGAGCAAAAAAAGAACACCATTATGAACATCTCGGAGTTGAGTTTAAGGAGGCCGGTGCTCGCCTTTGTTATGAACATCGTCCTGGTGCTGTTCGGTATTATCGGATTTAACTTCCTTGGTGTCCGAGATTATCCCGCCATTGACCCACCGAACGTCAGCGTGCGCACCAATTATTCTGGTGCCAACGCCGAAATTATCGAATCGCAGATCACTGAACCGCTGGAAAAGCAAATCAACGGTATTCCGGGGATTAAGAATATTACGTCGTCATCCAGTGTTGGGCAAAGCAATATCAATATCGAATTTGAACTCGGTGTTGACCTGGAGGCTGCCGCCAATGATGTGCGCGACAAGGTATCGCGTGCGGTGCGATCGCTTCCCGAGGATCTGGATAGCCCGCCCGTTGTGTCCAAAGCAGACGCCAGCGCACAATCGATTATGGCGATGACGGTGCAGAGCCATACGCGCAACCCACTTGAGCTAACGGAATTTGCCAACAACGTTTTGGTAGAGCGATTGGAAACGATCCCCGGCGTAAGTAGTATCCGCATCTGGGGGGAGAAGCGCTATGCGATGCGGATCTGGCTCGACCCCGCACGCCTCAGCGCTTATGGACTTACACCACTCGATGTGCAGGCGGCGCTGAGGAGGGAGAACATTGAACTGCCTTCCGGAAAAATTGCCGGGACAGCAACCGAACTGACTGTCCGGACTTTCGGCCGTCTCTACACGGAGGAAGATTTCAACAACGTGATTGTGAAGTCATCGCCGACGGGCGACATCCGCCTGAAGCACGTTGGCGAAGCACGACTCGGACCGGAGAACGAAGAGTCGGTCCTCCGCGACAGCAATATCACAATGGTCGGCATCGCCATCCAGCCGCTGCCTGGAGCGAACTACGTCGAAATTGCCGACGAATTTTACCGGCGTCTCGAACAGATTAAGAAAGATGTACCGTCCGACATCATGATCGACGTGGCCATGGATGAGACCGTGTTCATTAAGCGGTCGATTTCAGAAGTTCAGGAAACACTGATCATTGCGTTCGTGCTTGTTGTATTGATCATCTATCTTTTCTTCCGGGATGTTCTGATTGCCTTGCGTCCTTTGATCGACATCCCGGTTTCGCTCATTGCGACGTTTTACATCATGTATCTCTGCGGGTTCTCGATCAACGTGCTGACGATGCTCGGTATCGTATTGGCGACGGGGCTTGTCGTCGACGACGGGATTGTCGTGACGGAGAATATCTATAAGAAAATGGAGAGAGGTATGAACAAGTACCGCGCCGCTCTGGAAGGTTCGAAGGAGATTTACTTCGCGGTGATTTCAACCTCTGTTACGCTCGCCATCGTGTTCCTGCCCATCCTTTTTCTTCAGGGGTTTGTCGGTCGGTTGTTTACCGAATTTGGCATCGTTGTAGCCGGAGCGGTATTGGTTTCCTGCTTTGTGTCCCTTACGATCACGCCCGTGCTTAACGTGATGCTTACGCGCAAGAACCACAAGTACTCCTGGTTCTACAACAAGACCGAGCCGTTCTTCAGGGGGATGGAAGACGGATACCGAAGATGGCTCGGATCGTTTATGAAAGTACGCTGGGCGGCGCTGGTCATTATTGTAGCGTGCCTGGGAACTGTGTACCTGATCGCCAGTAACATTCAGTCCGAGCTTGCGCCGATGGAAGACCGGAGCCAGTTCCGCTTCCAGATGACGGCGGCAGAAGGAACGTCTTTCGATTATATGGACAACTACGTCCAGAAGGTAGTGCAGTTTGTGATGGACTCTATTCCCGAGTATACCGTTGCGCTTTCGGTTACCGCCCCTGGTTTTAGCGGCGGTGGATCTGTCAACAACGGTTTCATCCGCGTGCGGCTTGTCGACCCTGACGAGCGAGAGCGGTCACAACAAGAGATTGTGGATATGGTGAACCGCAATCTGCACCTCTTTCCGGAGGGGCGTGCTTTTGTCATTCAGGAGCAGACGATCCAGGTGAACAGACGCGGCGGGCTGCCGGTGCAATTCGTCCTTCAGAACAACAACTTTCAAAAGATCCAGGAAGTCTTGCCTGAATTTCTGGAGGCCGCGAATCGCCACCCGGTTTTTCAGGGCGTCGACTCTGATCTCAAGTTCAACAAGCCGGAGCTCCTCGTTGAGATTAACCGCCTCAAGGCAACTCAGCTCGGCATCAGCGTGGCCGACGTTGCGCAGACCCTCCAGCTGGCGTACAGTAACCTGAGATTCGGATATTTTACCAAAGAAGGGAAGCAGTACCAGGTAATCGGTCAAGTCAAGAGCGTCAATCGCGACGACCCGGATGACCTTAAGTCGCTATTTGTGCGGACCAGTTCGGGAGATCTCATTTCCATTGACAACGTCGTCACCGTAACGGAGTCGACGACACCGCCTTCGTTGTATCACTTCAATCGCTATATGTCGGCAACCGTGTCGGCAGGGCTGGCGCCTGGCTATACCGTTGGCGATGGCATCGAAGCGATGGAAGAAATTGCCGACCAACTACTCGACGAAAGCTTTACGACCTCGTTGGATGGAACTTCGCGCGACTATGCGGAGAGCTCGGGCAACACTGCATTTGCTTTCGTATTGGCCTTGATCCTGATCTACCTTGTGCTCGCCGCCCAGTTTGAAAGCTTCATTGACCCGTTTATTATCATGTTTACGGTGCCGCTGGCAATTTGCGGTGCTTTTATATCGCTGTATATTTTTGACCAGACGTTGAATATCTTTTCTCAAATCGGTATGATCATGCTTATCGGTCTGGTGACGAAGAACGGTATTCTGATTGTTGAATTTGCGAATCAAAAGCGTAAGGATGGCTTGTCGAAAACCGATGCCGTTTTGGAGGCTTCCCGTCTTCGCCTGCGACCGATTTTGATGACCAGCCTCGCCATGGCGCTCGGTTCTATGCCTATTGCGCTCTCATTAGGTGATGCGGCGACGAGCCGACAGCCATTGGGTATCGTTATAGTGGGCGGTATTATGTTCTCCCTGATCCTTACCCTTTTTGTTATTCCGGCGATGTATACATTCCTCTCACGTGATCGAAAGATTGTCACCTTTGAGGAACGAGTAGAAATACCTGTAGAATCGAAATCCCATAAGGACCTGGTGTATGAGTCGTAGAGTGCTTCCCTTTGTTTTTCTTTTTTGTTTTGCCTTTCAATTCGTACGCGGACAGGAGGAGGTGACGCTTGAGCAGGTGATTGGCCTGGCACTCGAGAAAAACTATGATGTCAGAATTGCGCGAACGGTAACGGAGTCTACGGCGACCGATGCTGACTATGCCATCGGTGGCTTTTTGCCGCAGGTCACTGCCGGAGCGTCTACGGTTTGGAACAACAACAACCAGACCCTGAGGTTTCAGGATGCTTCCCGCAATAACAGCGGCGAAGCGCAATCGAACAACATCAGTGGCTCTGTGCAGTTGGTGTGGACCCTGTTCGACGGGACGCGTATGTTTGCGACGCGTGAACGGATCGGGCAACTCGAGGAGCAAAGTGAGTTGCAATTGAAGGAACAAATGGTGAATACCATCGCCAGCGTCATCAACAATTACTACAACATTGTGCAGCAGAAGCAACAGCTGAGAGCAATTGAAGAACAGATGTCGGTCAGCGAGGAACGGGTGAAGCTTGCCGAAAAGAAACTGGATGTGGGCACGGGTGTCAAACCTGAATTGTTGCAGGCGAAGGTAGACTACAACGCGCAACGTACACAAGTGCTTCGGCAGCAAACGATCATCGCACAGTTGAAAGAAGAATTGAACAACCTCGTCGGCCTTCAACTGCCTGCAGTCTATGATGTTGCCGACACGATTCTGATAGACCTCGATATCCGGCCGGAAGAAGCGTTTCAGAATCTCGATAACACCAACTTCTCGTTGCTTGCCGCGCGGCGCAATCTGAGCATCGCCAACCTCGCCTTGCGTGAACGGCGCGCGGAATACCTGCCCTTTCTGAATTTTAACGCGGCCTTCAGCTATTCCCGTAATGACAATACGAAACAGATCAATCCTTTTGGCGCCGTGTACAACCAGAGCGAGGGATTGAACTACGGCTTTTCCCTTACACTTCCGATCCTGACCGGGTTTAACACGCGACGTCAAACGCAGCTCGCCAAGATCGAGATCGATCGCCAGCAACTGCTCTATGATCAGCAACGTAGTACCGTAAACGTAGCGTTGCGCAATGCGTTCATCAATTATGAGAACGCTAAAAAAATCCTGCTGATTGAAGAAGAAAACATCGGGCTGGCAAAAGAGAACGTGTTGATTGCGCTGGAGACTTTCAAGCGGGGCGTTAACACCTTCATTGAACTTCGCACGGCTCAGCAAAGTCTGGCAGAGGCCTATAGCAGCCTGATCTCTGCGCGGTATAACGCCAAGCTTGCAGAGACGGAGTTGCTGCGCCTCAACGGAAGCCTGTTGCGCTAGCCTTCAAATCCCCGAAAGGGTGTGCTTATCAACCACGTAAGGCTTACATTAGCCGCATGATCGATCAACTCAATGCCGCCTGCGCGTGGCTGAAAGAACGCGGGGTAGACCGGCCGGAAGTGGCGGTTATCCTGGGCACCGGACTTGGTGAACGTTTTGTGTCAGAAATCCAAAGGCCACTTGTGATCCCTTACGCGGAAATCCCGCACTTTCCACTATCTACAGTCGAGTTTCATTCCGGCAACCTGATTTTTGGTGAAGTCAGAGGGAAGAGGATCCTTGCCATGCAAGGGCGTTACCACTACTATGAAGGAATACCACTGCAGGAAGTGACCTTCCCGGTTCGTGTGATGAAGCGGTTGGGCGTTTCTGCCCTTCTGATCTCCAACGCTGCGGGTAACATGAACATGCAATGGCAGCAGGGAGGCCTCATGATGCTTGATGATCATATCAATTTACAACCGGACAATCCGTTGCGCGGCGTGCCGCATAGCGAACTCGGTGTCAATCCGTTTCCCGATATGAGCCAGCCCTATTCGCGTACGCTCAATGACAAGTTGCTGCAGATCGCAAAAAGCAATGACATCCTTCTTCATTCCGGCGTGTACGTAGCCGTCGCCGGGCCGAACCTGGAAACACGGGCGGAGTATCGCTTCCTGAGAACTATCGGCGCGGATGCGGTGGGCATGTCTACCGTACCCGAAGTGATTGTGGCCAACCAGGAGGCGTTACCCTGTTGCGCGATATCGGTGCTCACGGACAACTGCGATCCTGACAACCTCAAACCGGTAAAGCTTGAAGAGATTCTTTCATTCGCCGCAAAGGCAGAAGTACCCCTGACAAAGTTGTTTGTTGAATTGATTGCGGCGTTGTAAACCGATCCGCTCTACTCTTCAAACAGCTGGCGCAGTCGTTCGTTGTGGCTTGCGGAATAGCGCTTGAGTTGGATGAGTTGCTTCGGGAACGCTTCGGTATTCCAGGACTCGTGAATGGCAAGTGCGGCACCGATGGCAGTTGCTTGCGGTATTGAGGAGGCAAAGACTTCCATCTCCGGAAAGAATGAGGCGAGCAGGTTCATGTAAATGGCATTGTTGCCGAAACCACCATCGATAAAAATTCTTTTCACGGCAGGACCATTGAGTACCAGTGACGACGAAATGTATTGTTGGGCGGCCAGATCGAAAACAAGCTGATAATACGCCTCGACGTCTGAGTCGAAATCTGCCAGGTTTCTCGTAGCGAAATGCACTTCCTTGAGAACATTCTCCGGGCGCGCAGGATTGGCGTCGAAACGCGTGTCGATCCGGGAAAGGAACGATTCGTCGTATGGCAGCGAAAAGTACTTTTCTTTGTTCTGTCCGAAGTGGGCGGCGATGCGTTCCACCTGCTGTTCATGGAAACGGCCGGCGAACAGGCGCGAGGCTTTTACCGGTGTGCCGCGGTACTGGAGATAGCACAGGCAATCGCAATTCAGTTCGGTGCGCGTCAGTGGTAACGTGTTGAACGGATTAAGTGTGATCGCCCACGTACCCGTAGATATCAATGCAAACGGTTCGGGAAACGAAACGAGGTAAGGAATCAGTGCGGACGAACTATCGTGAAGGCCCACACCAACGGATACGGTATGCGGCGAAGAAAGTGTTCCGACCACCATGTCGGAAGGGACGACGGGCGGAAACTTTTCGGCGACGCCTTCTTTCTTTGTCCAATGGTGGTAATCCATATTTTGAAAATGCCAGAGGTGGGTATGGCAACCGATGCTGGTGATTTCGGAAAACGGTCGCCCCGTCACCAGATAACTCAGGTATTGTGGCAAGTGAAGCGCATGTTGAATGCGCTTGTAGAAATCTGGATCTTCATATTTTATCCGGTAAAGCTGCAGGCCTGAGTTGAGACTTCCGAGAACGGGCGATGCGGTTTCAAAGGCAAGCAGGCTTTCACCCCCGTATGTATCATAAAACTTTTTTTGCAGTTGCGGGGGATAGGGTTTCAGGTAATTGTAGAGAGGCCCGATATTCTTGCCGTCCGCATCAAGATAGACGAGACTGGCGCCATAGGCGGAGAAGTTGACAGCCCTCACTTTGAATTCGGGCATAGCCAGTATTCTTTTCAATCCGTCATTGATGAATGCTTTCAGCGCGTCTATGTCTTCGCACGGATCGCCATCCTCGTCGGTCACTTCATCAAAGTGCGAGGATTGTTCATGCACAATTTCGTACGATTGATTGAAGAGGAATAACTTTTTGTTTGTCTTCCCCACATCAAAAACAGCCACTACTGGTAAGGGCATGGTCTTCACATTTATAGGCCCGTTGCGATCGTTCTTGCACCGCGCTTGCTGATGAGTGCTTCGCGCACTTTGGCAGTCCGGAACACCTCCAGCGGTTGGAGCGCTCCCCCTGCGCGGAGCCGTGCTTCCGCGACAATCGGCCTGACATCCGTGCGATAGGCCGCCTGCAGAATTTCCTGCGCGCGTGTCACGTCATTTTGTTCCTGCGCTTCGACCAATGCCTTGCGGTCGAGGATCAATGCCTGTGTATACGCAATCATGATCGCTTCGACAGACTGCATCAGGTCTTCCAGCGGATCTTTGACGTTGTGCGATGCATCGATCATCCAACCGAGGTCGGTTGCGTGGCTCATCGAACGGGCATCCATGCCTTCGACAAGTTCGTTGAAGATCAGGAAAAGCTGGTAGGGGCGGATGCTGCCAACGGTCAGGTCGTCGTCGCCGTACTTCGAATCATTGAAATGGAATCCGCCGAGTTTGCCCTCCATGAGCAGTAACGAAACGATCTGTTCAATGTTGGCGTTCGGCAAATGGTGGCCGAGATCGACAAGGGTGTACGCCTTCGGTCCCAGTTTGTTGGCGTATAGAAGGGACTGTCCCCAATCACCCACGGTCATCGAATAGAAGTTGGGTTCGAACGCCTTGTATTCAACAAACATTTTCCAGTTGTCGGGGAGGTCGGCGTAGATTTCCTTCAGGCTGTCCAGGGTTCTGCTGAATGCTTTTCTGAAGTTGAGTTGGCCGGGGAAGCATGATCCATCAGATAGCCACACCGTTATGGCGTTGGAGCCGAGCGCTTCGCCGTAGCGGATCACTTCCAGGTTATGCGCAATGGCCTGCTGCCTGACGTCTTTGTCTACATGTTGAAGCGAACCGAATTTGTAGGAATGCTTCTGGTCTTTCTGATCCTGGAAGGTGTTTGAGTTGACCGCGTCAAACGCGATGTTGTGTTCCGCCGCGAGCGCCTTTATGGAGGCGGCATCTTCGGGGATGTCCCAGGGAATGTGTAGCGAGATGGCACCACTCGAACGGTTGAGCGCGTGCAACAATCCGATATCTTCAATCTTTTCTTCGAGACTTCGGGGCTCGCCTGCGCCGGCGAACCTGCCGAATCGTGTGCCACCGGTACCAAGAGCCCAACTAGGGATGGCAACCTGAAAATCGATCAGCTTTTGGAGTATAGAATTTATGTCTTTGATATCGGCAGATGCAAACTCAAACTTCGCGTTGTGCGCTTTACGAAGGGTATCGTTGTGCGCGCTAATTACTTCTTTCTTCAGGTACATCGTCAAGTCAATTAAGGTAAATGAAATACTTCGGTCAAAGGCACACTAACGGGCGCATTATCGGGATGCGTGTCCATAATGTCGCGCATGTGGGCCCACCACTTTTTCATGATCGGGTTTTCCGACAGGTTGTCCACTTGTGCCGGGTCGTCGATATGCATGACACCAAAAAGCGCATGAGTGGTTTCGTCGAGGAAGATCGAGTATTCGCGAATGCCGCTCTTTTTCAAAAGCGCCTTCAGTTCCGGCCAGAGTGCATCATGTCTTCGTTTGTATTCCTCTGCGAACCCCGGGTGTAACTGCATTTTGAATGCACGTCGTATCACAAGCATCGTATTTAAAGTGTGGCTTATCGCGGAAAAGCCGTTGCAATGCCACCGTCGACGTTGAGCATGTTACCGGTTGATTTCCCGAGCAACCCTCCGACGAAGGCGAAGCAAGCATTGGCGATGTCGTCCGGCAGAATAACTTCGTTGAGCAGTGTCCGCTTGGCATAGAACGACGGAAGTTCTTCGACTTTCACGCCGTAGGCTTTCGCGCGACCTTCGGCCCAACCGCCAGCCCATATCTTGCTGTCGGCAATCACGGCATCGGGATTCACGACATTCACCCGTATCTTATCGGGTCCGAGTTCGGCAGCGGTGAGGTGGCTGAGGTGTAATTGCGCCGCCTTCGCCGATCCATAGCCAGCGTTGTTGGGACCGGACACGAGCGCGTTCTTGCTGACGATGTTCAGGACATCGCCGCCCATCCCCTGTTTCTTCATTATCGCAGCTGCTCCCTGTGTGACAAGGAACTGACCTTTGACCAGTATGTCATAGAGCAGGTTCCAGTCTTTCTCGGTGTGATCGCCCAAGGGCTTGGAAATGGAGATGCCCGCGTTGTTGACGGCGATATCAATGCCACCAAAAGCAAGTGCACATGTTTTGACAGCGTTGACAATGTCGGTTGATGCCGTTACATCAAGTTGTGCAGTGGCGTAGGCGTCTTTCCCAAAGAGTTTTGCAAATTCGGCATCCGCCTCCTTCAAGCGTCCCTCATCGTTGTCGCTGAGCACAACGCACGCGCCTTCTTCCGCAAACTTCCGGGCGATGGCCTTGCCGATGCCACCACCGCTGCCCGTGACAATCGCGATCTTGCCGGATAACGCTTTGGGCTTTGGCATACGTTGAAGCTTTGCTTCTTCGAGAAGCCAGTATTCAATATTGAAGGCCTCCTGCCTCGGCAGCGAAGTGTATTCGGACACAGCTTCCGCACCTTTCATCACGTTGATGGCGTTGACGTAAAATTCTGCGGCAACCCTTGCTGTTTGTTTGTCTTTTGCAAAAGTGAACATGCCGACGCCAGGATAGAGAATGACAACTGGATTGCTGTCGCGTATGGCCGGGCTGTTGGGATGCTTGCATGCCTCGTAGTATTCGCGATACATTTTGCGATAGGCGTCAAACGCCGGCTGAAGCTTTTCCTTCACCGATGCGACATTCGTAAGGTCTTCGTCTGTCTTCAAGTCGAGTACTAGCGGACTGATCTTCGTGCGCAGGAAGTGATCGGGGCAGCTTGTTCCCATGGGCGCCAACTTTTCGAGGTCGTTGGAGTTGATAAACTCGAGCACGCGATCGTCGTCGGTAAAGTGTCCGATCATCGATCGCTCGCTCGAGCAAAATCCACGCAGGATGGGGGCGAGTGCTGCGGCCTGCTCCAGACGTTCGGCTTTTTCCAGACTCTTAACTTTTGTGCCGCCAAAAACCGGCCGGCGTTTTCCGTAGTTCGCCTCAAGATAGGCAGCACAGGTTTCCACTACTTCGAGTGTGTTGATGTAGCTTTCATAGGCGGTGTCGCCCCAGGTAAAGAGGCCGTGTGAGCCCAGCATGATGCCACGGATGCCGGGGTTTTCCTGAAGGCACGCGCGCAGTTTCAGACCGAGATCGAAACCGGGCCTTTGCCAGTCGACCCAGCCTACCGTTCCCTGGAACAACTCCTGGGTTATGCGTTTTCCGTCTTTGGCGGCGGCGATGGCGATCGCCGCGTCAGGGTGAAGGTGGTCGATGTGTTTGAATGGAAGAAATCCGTGTAATGGCGTGTCGATGGAAGGAGCCTTCGAATTGAGGTCGTAGATACAGTGGTTGAAGAGCGCTACCATTTCGTCTTCGTGTTCGAGACCCCGGTAGACTTTTTCGAGGTTGTTCAGTCGATCGACGTAGAGCGCGGCAAGCCCGCTTTTCTTCAGTGTGCCGATGTCGCCTCCGGATCCTTTGATCCACATCACTTCCGTTTCTTCGCCCGTCAAAGGGTCTTTTGACGTGACTTTGCAAGAGGTATTCCCCCCACCGTAGTTGGTGAGCCGCAGGTCGGCCCCAAGCAGGTTGGAGCGATAGATAAGCAGCGCCACTTCATCTCGCGCCAATTTCGCGGCTTCTTTTTCATCCCACAGGTAGCTGACGTGCTTGAATTGTTTTATCGATGTGTCTGACATAAGGTTTGAGCGTTAACGTTGTATTGAGTAGTTTTTTATTGCGTGATTGAATTACCGTATCCCACGAGCACCACGGATGCGAGAATCGTGATGATGCCAAGAGCGATGGTCGTCCGGGTTGCCGGGCGCACGCCCTTCCATTCACGTAGAATGGCTCCCCACATGTTGGAGACCAGGATGATAAAAGCCATGTGCAGAATCCACGAGCTCGCGCCGTTACCGAGCTTGCTTTCCCCCATGCCGTAAAAGAAGAATTGCAGGAACCACGTCGTACCCGCGATAGCGGAGAAGAGGTAGTTCGACGCAAGGGGTGTACGGCGATTGACATAGTCGGTAAAGGTTTTGTTTCTTGCGTTGAGAATGATGCACCAGATAAAATTCGTCGTCAGGCCACCCCAGAGCAGGACCACATAGGTGACGTTGTTCTGGAACAGTGGATTGTGCCCGAGTGCAACCGCCGCTTCCGCCATGGGTTTCCCCGCCTCAATGCCAAAGTTAAAACAGGCGCTTAAAATACCGGAAATTGTTGCCACTATCAAGCCTTTGACGAGGCTGAATTCGGCGACGCTCTTGCGTTTCTCCTCTTCCGGAAGATCCCGTTCCTTCATGACGCCGGCATATCCGCAAATCGCAATGCCCACCAGGCAGACCAGAACGCCCAGCAGCACCATCCGTCCCCCTTCAATTGACATCATGTAGTCGAGGGAAACCTTTCCGCTCTGCGGAAAGTAGTTGTAGTACAACGGAGGAACGAGTGATCCGAAAGCGGCCGTGTAGCCGAGGATGACCGAGTTGCCAAGTGACATTCCGAGATACCGGATACCGAGGCCGTAGGTGAGCCCGCCTATTCCCCAGAGTACGCCCATGGTGTACGTCCAGCCGAAAACGCTTTGATCAGCGCTGCTGATGATATCGCCGAAGCCCGGAAGGGTGAGCCAGGCAGCCAGGGGCGGAACGATGAGCCAGGAAAATAGCCCGCCGATCAGCCAATAACTTTCCCATGCCCAGGCTTTGACTTTCTTGAAAGCCATGTAAAAGCTGCCCGATGCAAAACCGCCCAGGAAATGAAAGATGACACCCAGTATCGCACTCATAGAAACAGATAATATAATGAGCACCAAAGTTAAAGCCGGGGAGGCGGCTGCCTATCATGGACTGTCATGGTTATTCTATTTAACTTTGAGCGGAATTCTAATCCGCTGTTGACATGGCCATGGAGAGAGACGATATCTTGAAATACATTGACCTGGATGATCATTCGGCCACGCCGAAATATCAGCAACTGGCCAATGCCATCATCAACGCGGTGGCTAAGGGTCAGATACCCAAAAATGCCATGATGCCGTCAATAAATGAACTGAGTTTCGAGTTTCAAATTTCCCGCGATACGGCCGAGAAGGGATACCGACACCTGAAAAATATCGGCGTCCTCGGCTCGGTGCCAGGCAAGGGGTTCTATATTAAGAGCATCGAAGTACAGCAGAAAGTAAAGATTTTTCTGTTGTTCAACAAACTGAGCATGCACAAGAAGATGCTCTACGATTCGATTGCGGCTTCCCTGGGTGGCATGGCATCAATTGACTTTTACATTTATGATAACGATTTCGCGCTTTTCCGCAACCTGTTGCTTTCAAAGGAAGATCAGTATACCCACTATGTGATCATCCCACACTTTAATGAAGGTGGTGAAAATGCCGCCGAAATCATTAACCGCATCGACAAGGATAAACTTATTCTGCTCGACAAACTCGTGCCAGGGGTAGACGGCAATTACGGCGCGGTCTTTGAAAACTTTGAGAACGATATCTATCAGGCGTTGGAGCAAGCACTGCCCCGACTTGAGCGATACCAGGTTCTCAAAATTATTTTTCCTGAGCAAACGTATCACCCCCGTGAAATCCTGAAAGGGTTTTACCGGTTTTGTAATCAATACGCTTTCGGATATCAGGTGGTGCATGACATCAGCACAGAGCCCATCCAGGCGGGCGAAGTGTATATCAACCTGATGGAAAACGACCTGGTCATCCTGATCGAGCGTATCCTTTCTCTGAAGTTGAAAGTCGGAAAGGATGTGGGCGTGATCTCCTACAATGAAACACCCCTGAAGAAAATTATTCTCAACGGGATCACCACCATCAGTTCGGACTTCCAGGTCATGGGTGAAGAGACCGCCAGGATGATTCTGAATCCCTCTACAGCACACATTGAAGTGCCCTTTCACCTGACGTTGCGGCCCTCACTTTGACCTGACATCCTGTACATTCGCTAATTTTTTTTGCATTTGAAGGGTGATTTCACAATGAAAATCACTTAATTGAATATTGCGGCGCGACAGGTGTGTGATGTGTGATCTCTTCCTGTGTCGTTCACATAGAGATTCACGCTTATTCGTCTATTTGTCAGTAATCTGATCAGCGATGATCATGTCATTTATCGAAACGTCTTTCCTTTTTCCTTTGAGCGGATTTTTCTGTGAGCCGCCGATCTCTTTCCTGCCGGAGACAGGACTGATCACCGGCTTTTGGTTTTGGCAGTTCCTGGGGCGGCTCCATCCGATGATCGTTCACTTCCCTATTGCCGTGTTGTTTGTGGCACTGGTGCTGGAAGTTTTCACCTTCAAAGGAAAAAACAGGGAGCTGCGATTCCCCATACACGTGCTGCTCATCATCGGCGCGGGAAGTGCTTTGGCCGCAGCGGTTTTCGGATGGCTTCTGAAGACACAGGATGATTACTCCGGCAATCTCGTTGATCTTCACCAATGGACAGGAATTGCCACAACCATCCTGGCACTCGTCACGATCGCAATTCATCGCGCCGTTATTAGCCGAAACCGAATGGATTTGGTGAAGCACTATCGGGCAATGCTGGTGGCCACAGTACTTGGAGTCACGATAGCGGGTCATTACGGTGCTTCACTGACGCACGGAGAAGATTTCCTTACGGGGGTTTTGCCAGGGCAGGATGCATTTGAAACAAACCCGAACTTTGATATTGGAAAGCTCGCCAGCAGCGAAGCAAGTGGCAACCTTAGCGGACAGCAAATTGCCGATCTCAACCTGGAGGTGCGCTCCATCTTTGCACACAATTGTTATAAGTGTCATAGTTCAGCGAAGGTAGAGGGCGAGTTGCGCCTGGATGAAAAGGAGTATGTGATGAAGGGCGGAGAGTCGGGGGATGTGCTGAGCGTCGGCCACCCCGGTCAAAGCGAGATGATCCGGCGATTGCGTTTGCCTCGGGACGATGACGACGCGATGCCACCAAAAGGTAAAACGCTGAGCGAAAAAGAAATTGCCACTATTGATCTGTGGATTAAAGTCGGCGCACCCTGGCCTGACAGCCTCGAGGCCAAAAGCGTCTTCCGCCTGGCCGAACTGGCCCCGCGCAGGCCGGAAGTTCCATCAGACGCGCCGGGATTATCAAACCCCGTCGACCGCTTTGTCAACGCCTACTTCGAAGCGCACGATATGGAATGGCCCGAGCGCGTGGATGACCGGCTTTTCGTGAGACGTGCCTATCTTGACATTATCGGCCTGCTGCCAACACCGGACGAGGTCAACGCCTTTCTGGTCAACCCCTCGTCGGCAAAACGGGCACTGCTCGTCAGGGAGCTGCTCAACCGCAATGATGACTATGCGCAGCACTGGCTGAGTTTCTGGAACGATGCCCTGCGTAACGACTATTCAGGAACGGGATATATCACAGGAGGCCGTTTCGCCATCACGGAATGGCTATACCAATCGTTACGGGAAAACAAGCCCTATGATGTGTTTGTCCGCGAATTGATCAGCCCGCCAACCAAAAAGTCGGAAGGCTTTATCCGGGGAATAAAATGGCGCGGCACGGTGAACGCAAGTCAGCGGACCGAAATGCAGGCCGCACAAAACGTTTCACAGGTCTTTCTGGGCCTCAACCTTAAATGCGCTTCATGCCACGACAGCTTTGTCAGCGACTGGACATTGAAGCAGGCGTACGCATTTGCCAACATCTTTTCCGACTCGACGCTCGAGATCAATCGATGTGATGTACCTACCGGTGAGTTTGCGGGAACGGAAATCCTGTTCACCGAACTCGGTACGATTGATAGTACAGCTGATGTCGACACCAAGCTCAGACAACTTGCAGAATACCTGACTGCCCCTAAAAATGGCCGGCTCTACCGCACGATTGTCAACCGAATCTGGGGCCAACTGATGGGCAGGGGAATCGTGGCGCCGACTGACCTGATGGATAATATTCCCTGGAGCGAGGATCTTCTCGACTGGCTTGCCGTCGATTTTGTGGATAGCGGAAAGGATCTCAAGGACCTCATCTTCAAGATCATGACATCACGTACGTACCAGTTAGCATCCGTGGGCATGGCAAGTGAAGACGAACTCCTCGCAAGCGATTACGTTTTCAAGGGAATGCACCGCAGACGCATGTCGGCCGAGCAGTTTGCTGATGCGGTGAGCAGTGTTGTATATCCGATCTATCCCGACTCGCTGCAATTTTTCGATCCGCCTGAGCAAACATCGTCAGGCAGTAACGTCTCGTATGTCCGTGCAGCGCTCGTAAAGAACGACGGTTTCCTCAAGGCGCTCGGCAGGCCGAATCGCGAAAATGTATTGACGTATCGCGCTACCCAGGCGAATTTGTTACAGGCACTTGAACTCACCAATGGCGAACGCTTCAACACTGCCCTCGAACATGGTGCTGAAACCTGGATCAGGCGCTACACTCAAGGCGAAAAAATTGTGACGGCGGTGTACAAACAGGCACTCGGAAGAGACCCGTTGGAGTCGGAAATGAAGGTGGCAATGAACATGCTCGGACCCTCACCTGAAGTTGCAGCCGTGGAAGATTTTCTGTGGG
>CAYMWA010000020.1:19019-33603 GCA_964393795.1 uncultured Roseivirgaceae bacterium | reverse complement strand
CCTGCAACCTGAATCTTGCAACCTGCATCCTGCAACCGTCATTCCTCCCATCCTCCTCCCAGTGCCTTGTACAATCCAATTACAGAGTGAAAAATCCCTTTCTTAATGTTGGCGAGTTCGAGCTCGGCTTCAAGGACACTCTTTTGTGCGGTGATCACTTCGAGATAGGTCGCGTATCCGGAGGTAAACAGTACGTTCGAAGTGGAGACGGCGTTGAGTAACACTTCCACTTCCTGTTCCTTCATCGTATAGATCTGTTCCAGGTTTTCTATGCCGCGGATGTTGTTGACCACTTCACCGTAGCCGGTGATGATCGTTTTCTGATATTGGTAGAACGCCTCCGCGCGCTCGGCTACACGTCTGTTAAACTGCGAGCGGATGCGCTTCTTGTTAAAGATCGGCGCGGTGATCCCGCCAAGGACACCTGCTGCAAGCGACTCCGGCGTTTGGAGGAGGAGTGAGGGCTTGATGGCATTGAATCCCACATAAGGATAGATCGTCAACGAGGGCAGGAACGCGGCGCGGGCAGCCTGTACGTCCGCCTCAGACGCCATCAGTTTGAGTTCGGCCTGTTGGATGTCGGGTCTGTTCAGCAGCAACGTGGAGGGTATACCTTCATGGATAGCCGCGGGAAGTTCGAGCTCGCTGATGTCTTTGGTTCGCGGAATGGTCTGCGGGTAGCGGCCCAGCAAAAGATTGAGTTCGGTTTCGAGTTCTACTACGTGCTGCTCTTTTTCTTTCTCGAGTGCCTTGGTGCGGAGTAGCTGCGCCGTGAATTGTTGCACGGCAAGTTCCGTAGCCCGTCCCCCCATTTTCTGGATGTTAATGATTTCGAGGGCGATCTCCTGGAAGTCGATATTTTTCCGAACCACCTCCAGTTCGTTATCCACGGCGAGAAGTTCGTAATACAAACGCGCAATCTCGGCCACGAGCGCCGTGGTCACCAGGTGCTTGCCTTTTTCGGTGGCGAGGAAGCGCGAGTACGCGGCCTTCTTCTGGTTCTTGAGTTTACCCCACAGGTCTACTTCCCAGGCGCTTTGAAGGCCGAGAAAATACTCCGCCTTCAGGTTCGACAACGTCTGGTCATCTTCGCCTTCGGGGATCATGTTTTCGTTGATGCCCTCCATGTCCGTCGTGAACGAAGCGTTGAGCGAAGGCAGCAATGCGCCCGCGCGCATGTTATAATCGAGGCGGGCCATCTTGACACGCTCAATAGCGGTGAGCATATCCAGGTTGTTGGCCAGGCCGGTTTCGATCAGGTCGACCAATAGCGGGTCCGTGAAGAACTCCTGCCACTGAATCGTGCCGTCGGTGAGCGTATCGGTGTCGCCGATGTAGGTCTTCGGCATCTTCACTACTTCCGGCAACGCCGGCGGAGTAGCGACCTTGCAGCTGCTGATAAAGATGACGATGGCTATAAAGTAGAGCGCCTTGACGGCTGAATTTCTGTTGAGCATGACGACATTAAACATTGGAACTCACTTCGCCGTTTACCGAAACCGTTTCTTTCGGGACGACTGGTTTTACTGATTGATCTCTCCTGTTGGCAGTGAGACTGGCGAACAGGACATAAAGACCGGGGATGACCAGTACGCCGAAGATGGTGCCGATCAGCATACCGCCCGCTGCGGCTGTACCGATAGACCGGTTGCCCATGGCGCCGGCACCAGTGGCGACACAAAGCGGAATCAATCCCGCGATAAACGCAAAACTGGTCATCAGGATCGGACGCAGTCGCGATGCCGAGCCCGCAACCGCGGCCTTTAGCACAGAAATACCTTCCGCCCGACGCTGGATCGCGAACTCGACGATCAGGATGGCGTTCTTGCCCAACAGCCCGATCAACATAATGAGCGCCACCTGCGAATAGATGTTGTTCTCCAATCCGAAAATCTTCAGTGCGAAGAAGGCGCCGAAAATTCCCGACGGTAAAGAAAGCAACACAGGCAGCGGGAGCAGGAAGCTTTCATACTGTGCTGCCAGCAGGAGATAGACAAACACAAGCGAGATCAGGAAGATGTAGATGGCCTGGTCACCCGACTTCACCTCTTCGCGTGTCATGCCTGCCCAGTCGAAGTCATAGCCCCTCGGCAGTGATTCAGAGAGGCGTTTGATTTCGTTGATGGCGTCTCCGGTGCTGTACCCCGGCTCGACGTTGCCGTTTACGCGGGCGGCGTTGTACATGTTGTAGCGTGTGAGTTGCTCTGGCCCATAGACGCGTTCAAGCCGGATGAAGGTGGAGTAGGGTACCATCTCTCCGTCCTTGTTGCGCACGAACAGGTTGAGGAGGTCTTCGGGTTTCTCGCGATACTGTGGCAGTGCCTGCACCATCACGCGATAGAGCTGACCAAACCTTACGAAGTTGGAGGCATAATAGCCGCCCATCAAAACCTGAAGTGTGCTCATGGCGTTTTCGACTGTAACGCCCTTCTTGGCGGCCATGTCCTGATCAACATGGATGAGGTATTGCGGAAAGTTCGGATCGAAGTTTGTGTAAGCGCGGTCGACCACATCAGTCGCTTCCAGTTTGGCAATAAAATCGTGCGTCACCTTTTCAAATGCTTCGAGATCGCCCGTTCCTGTCTGGTCGAGCAATCGCATTTCGAATCCACTTGCATTACCAAAGCCGGGCACAGTGGGCGGCGAAAAGAATTCGACTCGTGCGTCGGTGATATGTCGGGTGCGTTCTCCGAGCAGCTTGATCACCTCCCTTACGCTTTCCTGGCGGTCTTCCCAGGGCACGAGGTTGATGATACCCATACCGAAAGAAGCACCCGATACGCCATTGACGAGTGAGTATCCCGCCAATGTGGAAGTCGCTTCGACGATCTCCATGTTGTCGAGCACGTCCTGGATTTCGTCGAGCACTTTCTCGGTTCGTTCCAGTGTGGCACCGGAGGGTGCGGTTACGTTAATGTACACAACACCCTGGTCTTCGTTCGGAATGAATCCGGTAGGCAGTACGCTGTTAACGCCGTACGTCGCTACAAAGAAGATCAACAGCATGGCGATGGTGATGGCTCGCCTTCCGGCGATAGCCGCCACAACGCGCCTGTATCCGTTCTCGAGCTTCTCATATCCACTGTTGAAGCCGTTGAACAAACGTTGAAGGATATTTTTCTTCTTCGGCGCTGCGTGGTTGTTGCGGAGGATCATCGCGCATAGGGCAGGTGTGAGGGTGAGCGCGTTGACACCGGAGATGACAATAGCAACGGCAAGGGTAAGCGAAAACTGGCGATAGAAAACGCCCACGGGTCCTGATAAGAACGCAACGGGGATGAATACCGCGGACATGACCAGCGTGATGGCGATGATGGCGCCGCCGATGTCATTCATCGCGGCAAAGGTCGCTTCACGTGGCGGCAGTTTTTCTTTTTCCATTTTCGCATGCACTGCCTCGACCACGACTATCGCATTGTCGACGACAATCCCAATCGCCAACACCAGCGCAAAGAGGGTGAGGAGGTTGATTGAGAATCCCATCAGCTGCATGAAGAACAAAGCACCGATGAGTGCCACCGGGATGGCGAGTGCCGGGATAAGGGTTGATCGAAAATCCTGCAAAAAGATGAAGACCACCAGCGATACCAGGAGGAAGGCTTCGATGAGTGTGCGGACGACCTCACTTATTGACGCGTCAAGGAAGCGCGAGACATCGTACGTATAGTTGTAGGTCATGCCGGGCGGGAAACTTTCCTTGAGTTCGTCCATGCGCGCCTTGATACGCATGATCACATCCCGCGCATTGGAGCCCGGACGCTGGTTAATGAGAATGGAGGCAGCAGGGGTACCGTTGTTCTTGGAAATTCTTTTGAAGCTGCGGGCGCCGAACTCAATATCGGCAACATCTTTCAGGCGCAGAATAGAGCCGTCGGCATCGGCGCGCAGCACGAGGTCTTCGTACTCTTCCGGTGTACTGAATTTTCCGGTGTAGCGCAGTACGTACTGCAGCGCCTGAGGTGATTTATCAGAGCTCTCGCCCGACTTGCCAGGGGCGGCTTCGACGTTTTGGGCGCGAATCGCGTCGATGACTTCTTCCGTCGAGATCTCGTACGATGTCATCCGGTCCGGCCGCAGCCATACCCGCATTGCGTAGTCCTTCTCCGAAACAATTTCCGAATATCCGACGCCGTCGATCCTTTTCAGCTCCTGGAGAATGTTGATGTCGGTGAAGTTGAAGATAAACTCTTCGTCGAGGTTAGGGTCCGTGCTCACCACGTTAACGTACATGAGCAGACTGTTCACTTCTTTCTCTACGATCACGCCGTTGCGAATGACATCTTCGGGAAGCTCATCAATAATGGTTTGCACCCGGTTTTGCACTGCGACCGCTGCGAGGTCCGGATCGGTGCCGACCTGGAAGGTTACTTCTATGACCACCGTCCCGTTGTTACTGGCCACCGATGACATGTGGGTCATGCCAGGCACACCGTTGATAGCCCGTTCGAGGGGCACAGCTACGGTTTTGGTGACGACGTCTGCGTTTCCGCCCGTGTATCGTGCGCGTACGGATACCGATGGTGGAATGATATCAGGATATTGGCTGATCGACAGGCTGAAGAAAGCGAGCCCACCAAGCAACACGAAAAACAGGGAGATGACAAGGGAGAGTACGGGCCTTCGGATGAAAATATTAAACATCTGTTGTGAGCAGTTCGGTTAGGTTTAACAAGTTGAGAGGGTGGCGGAAGGATGTGATGTAGAGACGCATGATGTCTCTACGCCGCATCCCTACATGACAATCATCAGACTGTCCATGCGCACAGGTTTGGGAATGATACGCATACCGTCACGGATCTCCTGGATGCCTTCGAACACGATCTTGTCGCCCAATTTAAGACCTGACTCCACAATGTAGTAATGGGAAAGTCGCGTCTTGGGTATGAAGTTGCGCATCCGCACCTGATTGGCCGAATCCACCACGAACACAAAGTTCTTGTCCTGGATTTCGAATACCGCCTTTTGCGGGATCATAATCGCATCGTTCAGCGTATTCGACAAGCGGATCTTGCCGGTAGCGCCGTGTTTTAGAATCGATTCGGGATTGGGAAACCGCGCGCGGAAAGAAATAGAGCCGGTGCTCGCCTGAAATTGCCCGCCCATGGTTTCCACGCTGCCTTCATAAGGATAGAGCGTGCCGTCAGCAAGGGTAAGCGTGACGAGCTTGTTGTCCTGGCCTCCTTCGGCTACTGAGTTCTTGACGTACTCAAGGTACTCATCTTCGGAAACATTGAAGTAGACGAACACTTCGCTGATGTCGGAGACCGTCGTTAACAATGTGCCGTGATCGATGAGGCTCCCCACCTTGAACGGAATCCGGTCAATGATGCCGTCGAAAGGAGCGCGAACACCAGTGTACGACAATTTTAACTGTGCGTTCGACTTGGCCCAGCGCGATTGTTCTATTTTCGCTTTCACCGCTTTCAGCTTTGCTGTCGCCACACTCAGTTCTGTCTCGGAAATTACTTTCTTGTCGACCATCACTTTGAGCCGGTCTACTTCAAGCTCGACAGCTTTTGCTTCAGCAATGGCACTTTCCAGATTGGCGTTGGCTTTGGCAAGTTCCGCCCGGTATTCTTCGTCGTTGATCTTAAACAGCAGCTGTCCTTTCTTAACGAACTGCCCCTCGTCTACGTAGATGCGTTCGAGAAATCCCTGCACCCGCGCGCGCAGTTCCACGTTCTGCACGGCCTGTATATCAGCGACATACTCGCGATAGAGGTTGGTGTCTTTCACGAGTACATTTGTTACCGGCAATACTTTTGGGGGAGCATTATCCCCAGTGTTGGCGGCGGACTTCTCTTCGCCGCAGGAGGACATCAGAATGATAACGATCAGGATCAGAGGGTTCCACCATTTTACTCGCACTAACTGTATACTCATGTTTACTTAACTTTTCTAATCCTGGAACTCCTTTTATTGTATTTAGTTGATAAAGCCGGGCAATCACGGCAGGCTTCAAAAAAAATATCAGCACGCTAAAGAGCAAAATTTGAACCAAGTATGAAGAAAAGGAAGCATTCGCTAAAATAATAGGACCGCTCACATAAAGATTACGAATAGCAGATTGCGTGAATTGAGGGTTTTTGAAGTGCACGTGCGCAATATAGTCCTTTTGACTATTATAACATTACCCGGGTAAAGATTGATGTCGGCTGTGGAGGTGGCGATCTTCGGAGATGTCATCCATTCTTCTATATTTGTTGAATACTATTCCAATTTTTTTGCACCTGAACCTTACGCGCACATGAAACCCTTGTTGTCTTCGCTGTTGGTCTTTTTTTCGTTTTGTGTGCCTTGCTTCGGACAATCGGTGCGTGAGGGGCAGCCGCCGAATGTGCTCTTCATCGCGGTGGATGACCTGAACGACTGGATCGGCGCGATGAACGGGCATCCGGATGTGAAGACGCCGAATATCGATCGGCTGGCGAAGCGGGGCACCGTGTTTCAGAACGCGCATTGCCAGGCGCCCTTGTGCGGTCCTTCGCGCGCTTCGATCATGACCGGGCTGCGGCCTTCGACGACGGGTATCTATGGGATGATCGACGACAACCAGATTCGCGAGGACAACCCTGTGACACGTGACATTGTATTCCTCCCCGAATATTTTCGCAAGCATGGCTACTATACGATGGGCGTAGGAAAACTTTTTCATGAGCATGTGCCAGACGGCATCCTGGATGAATCGGGTGGCCGTGTAAAAGGCGCCGGCCCGAAACCCCGGAAGCGTTTCAAGTGGGCGGGCAAAGGACCGGAAGGCTATGCCGGGACGAGCACAGATTGGGGTTCCTATCCCGTTGCCGATTCCCTGATGCCTGATTATCAGTCAGCGGAATGGGGCGTCGCCCGATTGCGACGGACTTACGACCAACCTTTTTTTCTTGCTGTTGGATTTATCCGTCCGCACGTGCCCTGGTATGTGCCGCAATCGTGGTTCGACTTGTATGATGTCAAGCGGGTGGCCCTGCCGCCCTACAAGGCGAATGACCTTGACGATGTGCCCGCGGTGGCTTTGGCCATCAACGACCTGCCGATGATGCCTTCTACCGAATGGGCGATCAAATCGGGCGAATGGCCTAACATGATCGAAGCCTACCTCGCTTGCATTTCGTTTGCCGATGCACAAGTCGGCAAGCTGCTGGACGCGCTGGACGCGAGTCCGCACGCCGACAATACAGTCATTGTGTTGTGGTCCGACCACGGATACCGTGTAGGGGAGAAGGGCACTTTTGCCAAGCATGCGCTGTGGGAAGAAGCGACACACGCCCCGCTTATGTTCGCAGGTCCCGGAATTCCGGCTGGGAAAAACATTTCCGAGCCCGTCGAGTTGTTGTCCATTTATCCGACGCTGCTTGAACTCGCGGGACTTCCGGCCTACGATCGAAACGAGGGGAAGAGCCTTGTTCCACTGTTGAAAGGTGCGCCTGGAAAAGAAACATACTTTGCACTCACCACATACGGAAGAAATAATCATTCCATAAGGACAAAAGATTTTCGCTATACACGTTACGAAGATGGCGGCGAAGAACTATACGATCATCGCAGGGATCCGGATGAATGGACGAACCTTGCCGATAAGAAGAACTATGAAAAAGTGAAGACGCGCCTTCAACAATACCTGCCCACGGTGAATGTACCGTGGACGGAACACTCGGCGTACAACTTCCAGCCCTACTTCCGGGAACAGAAAGTGCGCGAGGGACTTTGACCGTTGTTGAACCTTTAAACCTATGAACAATACATTACACACTGCTTCGTGTATCGCCCTTGCCTGCCTGCTTGTTGGTTGCGGAGGGTCTGACAACAGCCAGGAAACACAAACAACAAAACAAGCGATAACACTGCCAGCCTTCAACCCGACGCCGTCGCCGGACTATCTGTCTCCCCAAGAAAGCCAGAAGACTATTTTTCTCCCCGAGGGGTATCACGTCGAACTCGTCGCGAGTGAGCCGATGATACGCGAGCCGGTAGCCATCGCGTGGGATGGCAACGGGAAAATGTACGTCGCCGAAATGCGGACCTATATGCAGGATGCCGATGCTACCGGGGAACGTGAGCCGACGAGCCGGATCTCTTTACTGGAGGATACCGATCACGACGGAAAGATGGATAAGCACACAGTATTCATCGATAGCCTGCTCCTGCCGCGCATGTTACAGTGCGTGAATGATGAAGTTCTCGTCAATGAAACCAATACACTGGACATCTACGCGTACCGCGATACGGACGGAGACGGCGTGGCGGATGAGAAACGACCGGTCTACACTAATGACAAGTACGAGACCCGTGCGAACATGGAGCACCAGCGCAGTGGCCTCGACTGGAACATTGACAACTGGATGTACATCACCTATGACCCCGTTCGTTTCCGGTACACGAATGGTACGATTGAAGTGGACACCATCATCAGTGGCAATAACGGACAATGGGGCGTCACGCACGACAACTACGGCCGGCTGTATTACTCACGTGCCGGCGGCGAAGTGCCTGCAGCAGGATTTCAGATCAACGTCAAGTACGGACGCCTCGACTTCCCCGACCAGCTCAGTGAAGACTTCCAGGAGGTATGGCCGATTATCGCCACGCCCGATGTGCAGGGCGGCACTCGTCGGCTGCGACCCAACATTACCCTTAACCACTTTACCGCGTCGTGCGGACAATCCATTTTCAGAGGGGATCGGCTTCCGCCGGATCTGGTGGGCGACTACCTCGTGTGCGAGCCTGTGGGGAGGCTGATCCGCAGGGCGAAGGTGATCAACGATAACGGACGGCGATTACTCGCGAATGCGTATGACCGACAGGAATTTATCAGTTCCTCCGACATGAACTTCCGCCCCGTGAATACGGCGACAGGTCCTGATGGCAATCTCTATATTGTCGACATGCACCGCGGTATCATCCAGCAAGGCAACTGGACGCCGCCCGGCTCTTTCCTGCGACGGAAGATCGACAGCCTCGGGCTTGCTGACCACATCGGACATGGACGTATCTATCGCGTGGTACATGATCGCTATGAACCAGGCCCTGCACCGCACATGCTGGATGAATCCGCGGATGAACTGCTTGCCTATCTCGATCACCCCAATGGCTGGTGGCGCGACAATGCACAGAAGCAGATCATCGCACTCGGTGATAAGTCCGTTGTCCCTGCGTTGAAGCGCATGGCAAAAGGAGAGCAGTCGTTCTTCGAGCGCCTGCAGTTTTGGAAAGACAAACCGGGACATCTTGGCAGGATCCACGCGCTGTGGACACTGGAGGGGCTTAACGCTATCGATGAAGAAACGATTATTGCTGCGTTGGCAGATGAAGAAGGGGAGGTACGAAAAACAGCCGTCTGGATGAGCGAACCCTGGCTCCGAAAGGGCGACCCGCGAATGGTTGAAGCAGTGGCCGCCCTGCAGAATGATGAAAGTAACGACGTGCTTGTGCAGGTAGTCCTCTCGTTGTACAAGAGTGAATCGTCCACGGCACAGGCAGTGATCAGCGAGATACTTGCCGCGCATGCCGACAATGAGATGCTCGCCGCAACGAAGCGATCGCTCGACAAAAACGAAGATGTCAGGATGTTTGGGGCACGGCTCGCCAACCTGCCTGCTGACGACCGCAAGCTGATCCTGACAGGGACCGGTATCTTTAAATCACTTTGCGCAACATGTCATGGCAATGACGGAAAAGGAATGGGTGCCGGGGGGTTGCAGGCAGCGCCGTCACTTGAAGGGTCGATGCGACTGCGTGTTGTCGATAAGAATTCCGCAGCGCGGATTTTGCTTCATGGGTTGACGGGGCCTGTTGATGGAACGTCGTATGCGAGTGTGATGCCTGCCATGAACGCCAACAGTGATGAATGGATTGCCGCAGTCGCCAGCTACATCCGCTACGAATTCGGTGAAGGCAGGCGAGGTGTTTCACCAGTGATCAAACCCGACGAGGTGAAGTCGCTGAGGGCGGCACATGCGTCAAGGACGCGGGCCTGGACGGTAAGGGAGTTAGACGCGCTGAGTGAAAAGGAAATTAGAAATTAGAAATTGGAAAACCTGCCCGGGATGTTGAGGCATCCCGGGTAGGTAAATCAGGTTGTGGACACTCAATCAGGTTGAACCACCAACTTTCCTTTCATCACCACGTGAATGGAGCAGTAGTAGTCATCACTTTGCGTGATCACTTTGCTCCACGACGCGCCGACGGGTATCGTTGAAGAAGTCCAGCTGCTGTTGTTCAGTTCGGTGACGTCATGGGTGGTAATGCCTTTGTTTATCCAAACCACCGTATCGCCCTTGCTGACGGTGAGCTCTTCAGGAATAAATTTCATCTGTTTGATCTCAACGGTGTGGTAGTGCGGACGGTTAATCACCTGAGGTTGCTCTGGCGTGCCATCCAATGCACTTGCCGCGGCGTCATCCAACGCTGGTGCTTCAGTGCTCTCTGTGTTCGCAGCGGAAGGTTCATTTTCCGACGGGCGTGAGCAGCCATTCAGCAAGAGCGCGGCGAATACAAAGAATAGAATAGGCTTTAGCATTCTCATTTTGTCTCCTTACTTTCCTGATATCTGTTTTTGCACCATCTCGGCGTGTGCCAGGTGGGTTTTCAATGCGGGCAGTACGTTCGTCAGCAATTCTTTGAGTTCTGCGTTTTCAGCTTCAGGGATCAGGAGATCTTCGACTGCGCCGATAACGGCTTTGTGGTAGGCCACCTCATTGTCAATGTAAGCCTTGTCGAACGTCCGGCTTGATTTTGCCTGGAGCGTTTTCTTCGTTTTGGCCGCATCGGCCAGCAGTTGCTGGCTGACCGCGTTGTCTTTCGGGGTCACATTGAGTTTTGTCACAAGCGCAACCGCCTGGTTGATGACCGCAGTGTGGTCGTTTTTCATTGTTTCAGCAAACCGGAGGATTTCCTTGTTTTTGGATTTCTCTTTGGCGATTTCAGCATAGTCGATGTCGATCTGGTTGGCCGTGACGGCAACCGAGGCGACTTCGGCATCTGACAGTTTGGGATTTTGTTGGGCATTGGCGTTCACTGCAAACAATAGCGCATACGACAGCAGGCCTGCTGTGAGACTGTTTATGGTTTTCATAAGTTTTGGATTAATATGTTTACAGTGAGTTAGAGTCGCCGAAGACGAAAAAGATACAAAGAATGTGAAAAAATGGTAGAACTATATTTCCGACCTAAAAAGTTGGTTTTTTACCAACTCTTTCTGTTGATTTGCTGTTGTGAATGTTATTAGCCGAAAGACCCTCGTCGAATTCTATCAACATCACGCTGACGCCCGGGAGCCACTGGAAACCTGGTACAGCGTGTGTAAAAAGGCTTCGTGGGGTAACTTTAATGACATTCGGCGGGCCTACCCGATGGCGGACATTGTTGGAGATGACCGGATGGTCTTCAATATCATGGGCAATGAGTACCGGCTGGTGGCACGATTTAGTTTCCGAATCGTCTACGAATTTCTTGGCCGTTTTAGGAAGTCCCTTTGATTCTATGAAGTAAGCAACATGGGCGACTTCTTCAGCCGCGTTATTTAAGATGCTTACTTTTCTTTCTGCCATTTGTCGATAAGACTATAGGCGAGTTTTTTACCCTCTGCCAGCGTTAGTTTTCGGGCAATAGGCGTTTTTGCAGCAGCTTTTTCACGCAGACGGTTGTATTCAGCTTGTTCTACAACTACATACTTCTTCTTGTCAATGATGATTGTATTCATCTGTTCGGGGTTGTGCCTTAGCTAAAGTGCTTAGGCGGTCATAAGCCAGTTAGAACAAGAACGCTCTTCACCTGGGAAAGTTCATCCGTACCAAAGGAGGGAATCGAACCCTCACACCTTGCGGTACACGATTTTGAGTCGTGCGCGTCTACCAATTCCGCCACTTTGGCTTGTCTTCGCCGGAGCCTTATTAACGGGACCAACTACATTGGTTCTGTAATTTGCCCCTAAAAGCTCCAGCGAAGGAAGGATGCAAATATGAGTAAAAGATCGTTTTCGGACAATTTTTGAGGCAGTGAATAATTGCGGTTGGTGATTGGCTGTTGGTTGTTGGCTTTTGGCGATCATATTATTTAGGTGCGCCTCGTGAACCGGCCATAACAACGTTCGCGTCGTTCTTTTTTCTTAATATTGGAAATCCCAACCATCCAGGCCATGCGTATCCCCGTCTTGCTCTTACTCTTCGGCCTCTTTAACGCTGCCGCTTACGCTCAATCGGCTGATCCGTCGCCAGAAGCCATACCCGGTGCGGAGTCGAGGATCTACAAGTCGGTGGGCGACACGACGCTCCTCCGACTCCATGTCTTTCAACCCACTGATACCGCTGCCTCGCCGCGGGTGGGTCTCATCTTCTTTTTCGGAGGTGGATGGACGAAAGGCTCGGTTCAGCAGTTTGTGCCGCATGCCCGGTATTTTGCCGCGCACGGTTTCGTTACGGTGGTGGCCGACTATCGCGTAAAGTCGCGCCACGACGTGACGCCCTTTGCGTGTGTGGCGGATGCCAAATCTGCCGTCCGGTGGGTGCGTGGACATGCCGCTGAATTCAACATCGCCCCCGATCGCATCGTCGTCGCAGGAGGAAGCGCGGGCGGTCACCTCGCAGCCTGTACAGCACTGGTGGCGGGCTTCAACACGCCCGGCGACAACCTCGCCATCAGCGCCGTGCCCGACGCGCTCGTGCTCTTTAATCCCGTACTGGATATGGTCAAGTTCTTTGTAAATCGCCGCGACAATAAGAAACTGCTGAAGAAGATCAGCGCGATCTCGCCTATCGATCACGTCCGGCCGGACGCCCCGCCAACATTGATCTTCCACGGAACCGGAGACAAGGTCGTGCCGATCACTCAGGCCATCGACTTTTGCAATGCCATGCGGGCACAAGGGAACGAATGCACACTCATACCCTTCGACGGCCGGAACCACGGCTTTTTCAACGCCAACAAAGGCGACGGATCGGATTATCGCGCGACGCTCGATGAAATGGATACGTTCTTAAGTTTAAAGTTTTAAGTTCGAAGTTTTAAGTGAGGGCGTGCGCCTTGGCGCCTTGGCGGTGAATCTCGTGAGCCGAGACATCCCATAAAAATTCCCTTGGCGCTTCTCCGCGTCTTTCCGACTTTGCGGTTAAATTTCCGAGACGTTTTTTCCGAATAGTCACCACCATGTCCGAACCCCACTTCCAGACCATCATCATTGGCGTTGGCTCAATGGGCGCCGCTGCCTGCTATGAGCTGGCACGCCGTGGACAGCGCGTGCTTGGCCTGGAGCAGTTCGACATCCCGCATGAAAAAGGATCACACGCGGGACAGTCGCGGATTATCCGCAATGCATATTTCGAGCATCCCGACTATGTGCCCCTCCTGAGACAATCATATCGCAACTGGCGTGCCTTTGAAAGACATACGGCGCAAAAGGTTTATCACCAGACGGGTATCCTTTATCTGGGAAAATCCGACAACGAAAACATCCGCGGCATCCGAAACTCGGCGCGCATCCACGACCTCGAGATCGAAAACGTGAGTCACCTCCAACAAAAATCGAAATATGCCGCCTTCAACATACCCGACGACTTCGATGCTATCTTCGAACCCGACGCAGGCTTTCTCCGGCCGGAACGCGCGGTCAAGATGTATGCGGAGGAGGCGGTGAGGAATGGCGCAGTGATCAAAACGAACACGGCGGTGCTGACCTGGAAGAAGGCATCCGATGGCATCACGGTGGTGACCGCCGACCAGACCTACACATGCGACAAACTTGTTATCACCGCGGGCGCGTGGACTTCGCATGTCATCCCGCAACTGAAGGTCGGACTGAACGTCACGCGACAGTACCTCGCGTGGGTGATGCCACCCGATCCTGATGCGTTTTCGGCTGACCGCTTCCCGTGCTGGTTTGTCGAAGACCCGACACACGGAACGTTCTACGGGTTTCCCTATCTGTCGGCCGAATCGTTCGGCGGACCTTCGGGCCTTAAGCTCGCCCACCACTATCCGGGATCATCATGTGATCCGGCAACTGCTGCGCAGGATATTTCATCGGGAGAAGAAGAAACAATCCGTGCGTTCCTCAGGACGTACCTTCCCACTGCGGGGGAAAAGATCGTTGCAGTGAAAAGCTGCCTCTATACGTACTCTCCGGATACGCATTTTATCATCGATTTTCTTCCCGGACACGGAAAAGACGTCGTCATCGCGTGCGGCTTCAGCGGTCATGGCTTCAAGTTTGTGCCAGTAGTAGGAGAAGTGCTTGCCGACTTAGCTGAGCACGGGAAGACCGGGTTGCCTGTCGGGTTCCTGGGATTGGAGCGGTTTTGAGGGAAAGGCGGCTCACAACATTCACCGCGAAGGCGCCACGGCGCTGAGGGCGCTGAGTTTTTTTTTGAGAGGTTGTAGTTCATATTCGGTTGATGAGGAAAAGCCTGGTTTGCTGGATTCATCTGTCACGGCGCACGCCCTACTCACCACTCACCACTCACCACTGACCACTCACCACTCACGTCTCACGATTCACGCCTCACGAGATTCACCGCGAAGACGCCAAGGCGCTGAGGACGCTGAGTTTTTTTTTGAGAGGTTGTAGTTCATATTCGGTTGATGAGGAAAAGCC
>CAYMWA010000020.1:0-18919 GCA_964393795.1 uncultured Roseivirgaceae bacterium | reverse complement strand
TGGTTTGCTGGATTCATCTGTCACGGCGCACGCCCCACTCACCACTCACCACTCACGTCTCACGATTCACGCCTCACGATTCCCGTGTCGGCCCTTCGACAGGCTCAGGGACCGACGGGCGCACGCCCCACTCACCATCCCCTCAATCAAATACGATATTCACCACGCCATCATACTCCAATCCCAGGAGCTCCGACGCATTGCCTTTATAAATCCCGATCTCGAGAAAGTCCTGGCTGTTGAATACGATGAAGCATTCGCCGAGTTCTGCCTGATGGTAAGCCGCGTGGATGCGCCGGAATTTTTCCCCGCCGAATTGAATGGTAAAGGTTTTGTCCTTGCTGAGTACGTCAAAGGCTTGCTTCGGAATATTGGTGATCAGATTGCCGAAATGATCTACGCGGATGATGTTTCCGGTGATCTGCTTGCGCGTCGCCTTGACTTGCCGGTCGATGAGTCGCTTGTAGTCGTTCAGTGGCTTGCCCATGCTCTCCGGACCGTCTCCCGCCGCAAGTCGGGCCGCAATGGGCGCAAAAATATCCTTTTCGGGAAACGTGGTGGCACTGCTTCGATCGATTGCCCAGATACCTTCGGGAGGCGCGTCGCTGAGGAGGCTTAACAGTCCGTTGTCGGCGCCGATGAAATAATGTCCTTCGAGTTTGAGCAGGACAATGCCGTCGTTGCGGCTGCCAGCGGAATCCACACCCACCAGGTGCACCGTCCCTTTCGGAAATTCACGGAAAACAGAACGCAGGACGTAGGCGCCGTGTCCGATGTCGAATAGTCGGACTTGATGGCTGATGTCGACGATCCGTATCGAATTGTCGAATGCGAAAATTCGTGCTTTAATGGCGGCTACGTAATGATCACTTTCGCCAGAATCTGTTAAAAGTGTTACAATCGCCATATTGGAGACAGGAGTTTAAAAAGTTTTGGCAGCCCGGCCCTCGCAGCTGTGCTTTTTATTTTTTAATTTTTGTCGCCGTAAAATTAGCGTATTTAATGCGAATATTGCTGGTGCCTGGCTTAAATGCGGCTTTTTAAAGTGTGCGCTCGATAGACAGGCCGGACGCCTGGCCGTTCCGGAATCTTTTGATCCAGGCCGTGTGCGGTAAACCGAACGCGCGGAAATAGTGTTAACAATTATATTTTAATCACAAACCATACTCTTTGATAGAAAAAATCGTAAATCTTGAGAATGTTTCCCTGATCGACTTCCTCGGAGTCGAAAACAAGAACATCGACTCACTGGCCGCGGCCTTCCCCAAGAGCCGCATCGTTTCCCGGGGCAACCAAATACTGCTCAAGGGAAGTAACTCGGAAATCATACAAATCAGCGATATCCTTGCCGCCTTGATAGAACATTACCACCGATATGGCCGGATCACGGAAGAAAATGTCAAAAGTTACATTTCCCGTGAAGACGAGATCACCGCCATTCCGGAGAACGGCAATGGTAGTATTCCCGATGGCGTCATCCTCTATGGCACGCGCGGCTCGGCCATCAGGGCCAAGACGCAGAATCAACAGCGGCTTGTCGACGATGTAAAGGAGAATGACCTCGTGTTTGCACTTGGCCCCGCCGGTACGGGCAAGACGTACATTTCGGTGGCCATGGCGGTGCAGGCCCTGAAGAATAAGTCGGTTAAAAAAATCATCATCTCCCGCCCGGCCGTGGAAGCGGGGGAGAACCTCGGATTCCTTCCGGGCGACCTCAAGGAAAAGATCGACCCTTACCTTCGGCCAATATACGATGCGTTGAACGACATGATCCCGTTTGAAAAGCTGGGCTACTATATGGAGCGCGAGATTATCGAGATTGCGCCCCTGGCATATATGCGCGGCCGGACACTCAACAACGCCTTTATTCTGTTGGACGAAGCACAGAATACTACGCCCATGCAGATGAAGATGTTTATGACCCGCATGGGGCCCGACTCTAAAATGATTATCACCGGTGATCCGACGCAGGTGGACTTACCTTCAAACCAACGCTCCGGACTCAAGGAGGCGATGCACGTGCTGAAGGATGTGAAGGGAATTGCGTTTGTCGAACTTACGGATAAGGATGTCGTTCGCCACCGTTTGGTGAAGGATATCATTGAGGCGTATGGACGAGCGACTTCTTAAATGCAAGTTGGAATGCAAGTTAAATACAAGTTTAATGCATGTATGAATGCAGGTTAAAGGCGTGTTCGATTCAATTTAAACCTGCATTTAACCTGTATTTGAACCTGCATTTAAACCTGCATTTCCCTACCTTACAACATGCTCCGGTGGATACCCTACACCTTCGTCCGTAGTGTGCTTTTTCTGGCCGCAGGGGTGTTGCTGGCCTTGTACAATCCCGACCTGATCCGTATGAAGGTGGCGGTCACCGCAATCTTCGGACTTGCCCTGTTGTATTTTCTCCTTGCCCTCGCAGGCCGACGCATCCGCCGTTCGCTGAATCCCGGGGGAGTGGCGCTTGTGTTCATCCTGCTGATCGGATACGTCAATGCCGTATGGCATATGGACTCGCGTCATTCTGATCACCTTATCAATCACGAAGGCCCTGTCTCACGATATCACGCTGTAGTGACGCGTTATGCGGAGGAAAAGGCGAATAGCTGGAAGGTGGAGGCGCGGATTTTGGAGGTGCGTGATACGGTCTGGCGTGCGCAGCGCGGGAAGGTTATTTTGTACCTTTCGAAGGAGGGCTTCGCCGAGCCCTTTCAATACGGGGATGTGCTGCTCGTGAACGGGATGCCAGATACCCTCGATGCGCCTGGAAATCCCGGCGAGTTCGACTACAAGGCGTTTCTTGCCGCGAAGAATATTTTCCACCAGCATTTCGTAAGGGCAGGGGAGGCAGCGAAGATCGGATACGCGCCACCGAACCGGTTTGTCGCCCTTGCTTTCAAGGGCCGCGAGTGGGCTGATAACACCTTGAAGAAGTTTGTGCACGGCGCGCATGAACAAGCCATTGCCTCGGCACTTGTGCTTGGCGTAACGGACGGGCTGGACAACGAGCTTACAAGTGCTTATGGCGCGACCGGCACCATGCACATTCTCGCAGTGTCGGGCCTGCATGTCAGCATCCTGTACCTGATTCTTCTATGGTTGTTTAAGCCCCTTAACCGCTTTCGCGGTGGCCGCTGGCTCGTAGCCGTGGCCGCGCTCGTGCTGCTGTGGTTGTACGCTTTTGTTACCGGGTTATCGCCGTCAGTGTTGCGAGCGGTGACGATGTTTTCCTTCCTTGCACTGGGCCGGCCTGCCGCGAGAAGTACCAATGTCTACAATACGCTGGCCGTGTCTGCCTTCTGCCTCCTGTTGTACGACCCGTTTCTAATTCGTTCGGTGGGCTTCCAGTTGTCGTATCTTGCCGTGCTCGGCATCGTCTACCTCTATCCGCGCATTATCGTACTGTGGGAACCGCAGCATTCGTTCATGGCAAAGATCTGGAAGCTCTCGGTGGTTTCGATCGCTGCCCAGATCGCTACTTTTCCGTTAGGCATACTGTACTTCCATCAATTTCCCAACTACTTCCTGCTCTCCAACTTGCTGGTGGTTCCAGTGTCGTCGCTTATCCTCATTGGGGGCCTCGGGGTGCTGGTGGTTTCTTTTATGACGCCCATAGCAGTGCTGTTGGGATATGCACTTGAATGGGTGATCCGTTTTCTGAATGGGGCCGTTTTTGTGATGGAGGATTTGCCACTGGCACTGACGGAGAACATCTTCATTACGCCCGGTCAATGTGTGTTGTTGATCGCCTTCCTCATGGTGTTGTTCGCGCTCATCGAATACCGGAAGTTTGCCATGTTCTTGCTGGCTTCGGCTATTGTCGCATTATACGCTGGCTTGCAATGGTGGCATTTTGCACGCAACGTTGACGTCCAGCGCATGGTCATTTACCGCATCCCCGGACACAGTGCGATGGACCTGATCGATCGGGGGAAAAGCTTCTTCTTAACGGATTCGCTGTTGCGGGATGAAGCAGAAGCGATTCGTTATCATGTGATGCCCAACAGGCTGATGTCTGGTGTGCGCGATGTCAGCGACGGGGTGGTGCCGTCGCGTTCCTTTGCCGGATGCCGGCTCATCGTATGGAACGGTGTGACGATCCTCTTCATCGACGACAGCGCGTTTCGCCTACCTGCTACGTTGACGGTCGACTGCGTGGTGATCGCCAACAACGCTGTGCCGGATGCCGGAGAGATTGCCTCGCGAATTCAATGCAGGAACGTTATCCTTGACAGCAGCAACTCATATTTCTACAGTTACCGTTTTTTAGACGCGGCGAAGTTCCATAACTTGGACGTGCATTCCGTGTTGCTTGAGGGGGCGTTTATATCGCAAATAAAAAAATACGATTCATGAAGTACATAACCTACGCAGTTGACGGCCACCTCGCCTGGATTACGCTAAACAGGCCTGAAAAGCGCAACGCGCTGTCGTATGAGGTGGTGGCAGAACTTCGGCTCGCCTTCAAGGCTGCGGAGGATGATGCGCAGGTCAAGGTGATCATTCTGAAGGGGAACGGCGATGCCTTTTGTGCGGGCGCCGACCTTAACTACCTGCGGGAATTGCAAACCAATTCGCTCGAGCAGAATATCGTCGATTCCGATAACCTGAAGGACCTGTTGCAACAAATTTACAAGTTGAAGAAGATCGTCATAGCACAGGTGCACGCGCATGCGCTCGCAGGCGGGTGCGGGCTTGCGTCAGTTTGCGATTTCATCTTCGCTGCGCCGGAGGCGACGTTCGGTTACACGGAAGTGCGCATCGGGTTTGTCCCGGCGATTGTGCTCGTGTTCTTGTTGCGCAAGGTTGGCGAAAGCCGGGCGCGTCAGTTGCTACTTAGCGGAAGTGTGATCGGCGCTGAGGAAGCGCTGACGATTGGCCTGGTGCACTACGTCACGAAGAGAGAAACCCTTGAAGCGGAGGTTCGGAACTTCGCGCTGCGTTTGATCCGGGATAATTCGGCCTACGCCATGGGCGTCACCAAGCAAATGATCGCCAAAGTGCAGTCGATGACAATGCCGGAGGCCCTGGCATTCGCGTCAGAAATGAATGCCAAGGCCCGCGGCAGTGAGGATTGTAAGCGCGGTATTGACGCGTTTTTGAGGAAGGAAAAGATTACCTGGGGTTAATTTGTCGTTGGCTATTGGCTTTTGGCTATTAGCTTTTGGCTATTGGCTATTGGCTGGGACAGGATACACCGAACGTTTACCCTTAGTCTCGTAACTCAGTTTCGGTATCTTACGAAATGTCCAATAACCAATATCGCTAGTGCCGTCCCGTGTCATTTATCGTTCCCAAGCCAATCGCCCAACAGCCAACAACCAACAGCCAACAGCCAACAGCCAACAGCCAACAACCAACAGCCAACAGCCAACAGCCAACAACCAACAGCCAACAACCAACAGCCAACAACCAACAACCAACAACCAACAACTAACCCAGATCCTTTTCCAGTTCCTGCACTTTTGCCTGAGCTTCGTCTTTTCCTAACTCGAGGGCCTTCTTGTAAAGGTCAAGTGCTTCGGCCTTCGTTCTTTTCTTCTTCCGCGGTGCAAAGTGCGTGCGGTCGGCGGCTTCCTCAAGGGCGTTGGCTTGCTCATAGTAAGCTTCCGCCATAAAGCGCTTGCTGTCGGTGTTCATCTCGTCTATCTGCGTTTTGAGTGACGTCAGATGTTCTTCCCGCTCCTGCAACGCCTGTTCGTTGAGCGTGATAACGGAGTCGCGGGCGGAAACGGTGCGCGCCAAAGACTGGTTTTCTGACCGCATCTTTTGGGCTTCTTCCTCTAACATGGCCAACTTCTCCGTTGTGTTTTTGAGGTCGGCCTTCAGACGGCGAATGGTGCCCGCATATCCGCGGTTGCGTTGTGCGACCTTTTCAAGTTCTGCAATTTTCTCCTGGCTTTGACGAACGTATTCGTGTATGCTGGCCAGGCGGGCTTTATAGTCCGCGTACGATGTTCCTCCCTCCATGTCCGTGCGCAGCAGTTGCCGGCTGGCATCGATCGAGTCGATCATGACCCCTACTTCCTGAAGTGCTTCGGCAGTCTGCTGACTCTCTTGCAATTCCGTTCTCAGCGAATCAATTTTTGACTGCAGTGCGCCTTCTCTTTCTTTGTTGTGGCAACCCCACAGCGCCCCGATGAGGGCTATACCCAGAATGAATCTTCGAATCATAATAATTTGGTTTTGTTCTTGTTCCGGTATATCAAACAAATACTGCGTCAGTCCGTTTTCGGCGAAAAATTCCTGCCGCCAGCAACAAATATCCCGGATGAATTACTGATCGGATCGTTAAACTGCATCATCACCCTCCTTTCACCGATCAAACATCAGCGGCTTTTTGTGGTTTTATTCCACACCCTGTTGACCAGTTCCAGAACCTTTTAAACCTTTCCAACCTTTCCCTCCTTTCACCCCCTCCAACCTTTCAAAAAACCGTATGTTTGTTCTCATAACTCCGACATTAACGATATGAACCTGAAGGCGACGTTGCTTTTACTTCTGCTGGCCTGTTCCAGGACAGCTGTATGTCAGTACAAGAACATTATGTTGGATCAGGAAGAGGGCATTCAATTTCTTACAGAGGCACCGACGAATGCCATCAACCCGCGTGATTCCAGGAATATAGTGGTAACAGCCGCTTCGGGACTTGTCTACAGTTCTCGCGATGGTGGCGAAACGTGGGAGAAAAACCAGATGTCAACCGCATCCGCCGGTATCGGCCGGCCCGTTGTGATCAGCGATCCGAAAGGGACGTTTTACTACATGCACACCGCATCTGGCGCGGCTGATGCTGTCAGCGGAGGATCTGAATCGACAGCCCGGGACCGGGTGGTTCTTCAAAAGTCAGATGATGGCGGGGTGAACTGGTCGGCCGGTGAAGGCATTCCAGGTGGTCGTCCGGGGAATACGGGCAACGGTTGGGCTACCACTGATCGCCGCGGGAGCCTGTTTGTCACGTGGAGACAATTTGATGCACATGATGATGCCGGTGAGTCGTGTGCCTCCAACATCTTATTCAGCATGTCGAAGAATGGAAGGAAATGGGCCGATCCTATCGTGATTTCACAGGTACCCGGCAACTGCCGGACGGACCACACAAGTTCTGCGGGCGCAATGCCGGTGGTCACGCCTGAGGGCAAGGTGATGATTGCCTGGACGAATGCGGGAAAGATTTATCTCGACCGGTCTTTTAACGGTGGAGAAGTATGGCTGGGCAACGATATTGAAGTTGCCGAGCAGGTTGGCGGAAGCAACATCGCTGTTCCCGGTCATGGCTATTGCAATGGGATGCCGGTGCTTCTCACAGACAACAGCAAGGGACATTTTCGCGGAAGCCTTTATCTCGTCTGGGCGGATCAACGCAATGGGTCCGACGATACAGACGTCTGGTTCTCTCGTTCCCACAATTTTGGCGACAACTGGTCGGCGCCCCTGCGAATTAATAACGACGGCAAAGGGAACCACCAGTACATGCCCTGGATGGCAGTCGATGAAGCTACGGGCTATTTGTATATCGTGTATTTCGACCGAAGGAATCACAAAGACATGCAGACAGATGTGTACCTCGCGTTTTCCGTCGATGGCGGCGCGTCCTTCAGAAATGTAATGATCAGCGAACATCCGTTTACGCCCGTCGCCCATGAAGGTGTTGGATTTTCTAGCTACATCACCGCAAGTAACGGTGTCATTGCGCCGGTATGGACCCGTGCGGATGAAGGCGGTATGTCGAGCTTGTGGACAGCGATTATCCCGCACGAGACACTCATGAAAAAACCGCAGGAAAAGCAGGAGAAATAGGGGAGACGCTGATGTGGCTATCAATAATCGACGAACATCAGCGAGGTTTTTTCAAAGGCTTCGATGAACACCTCGACCGGTTGCGCACCGGATATTCCCGAACGGTCGCCGATGATAAAGAGCGGTACACTGGTAATACCCAGGTCTTGTAGTTCTTTTTCCGCCATTTCAATTTCTACGTTCCCGGTATTGCTGTGTAGCAGTTGTGTTGTTTTTTCGCCGTCAAGGCCTGCGTCTACGGCAATGCTGATCAGGCTGTTGATGTCGCTCAGGTTGATGCCACGGGTAAAGTAGGCGTCGTAAAGGGCGTCGACGACCTGTCCCTGTTTGCCTTCATTGCGGGCGAAGAGCGCGAGTCGGTGCGCATTGCGCGTATTAGGCATTACCTGCTGTTGTTCAGGGATGAAGTCCAGGCCTTCACCGGCGGCAATGGCTTTCAGATGATCGGTCAATTGCTGAACCCGGTCTTCGGTACCATATCGCTGACAGAGATAGGAGCGGTAGTCGACACCTGTGTCGGGGAGATGTGGATTGAGCTCGAATGGAAAATACTCCACATCAAACCGAAAGCGGTCTGATGACATCTGGATGGCCGTCTCCAGCCTTCGTTTGCCGATATAGCTCCATGGACATACAAGGTCCGCGACCATGCCAATCGTTATCTTCGTTCTATCCATCATCATTCTTCTTCACCGTTGGCACTACCGGAAAATCCCGTGCCGTCCCGTCGTCACGCTTCCTTATTTTAAACCTTTATTGTATTTTTGGGCTTTTCTGCCATCAGGCGGAATTCACTCATTGCGAGAGCACCATACAAAAGAACAACATGACAGTCGACGAAAAACTCAAATTCAAAGTTAAAGACCTTTCACTCGCCGAATGGGGCAGGAAGGAGATCAAATTAGCCGAGGCGGAAATGCCCGGGCTGATGGCCACACGTGAAGAGTACGGACAGCAAAAGCCGTTGAAAGGTGCTCGCATTGCGGGTTGCCTTCATATGACGATTCAGACCGCTGTTCTGATTGAAACGCTTGTCGAACTGGGCGCGGAGGTTTCATGGTCGTCGTGCAACATATTTTCCACGCAAGACCACGCCGCTGCTGCTATTGCTGCTGCGGGCATCCCGGTGTTTGCCTGGAAGGGAATGAATGAGGAAGAGTTTGACTGGTGCATTGAGCAGACGCTGCATGCCTTTCCTGACGGCAAGCCCCTGAATATGATCCTCGATGACGGCGGTGACCTGACCAACATGGTGCTGGACCGTTTCCCGGAACTGGTCGCAGGTATTCGCGGTATTTCGGAGGAGACGACGACCGGCGTGCATCGACTAATTGAAAGGATGCACAATGGCAAGCTGCCCCTGCCCGCTATTAACGTCAACGACTCGGTAACCAAATCCAAATTTGACAACAAGTATGGTTGTAAGGAATCTTGCGTCGATGCTATTCGCCGCGCGACGGATGTGATGATCGCCGGTAAGGTAGCCGTCGTGGCGGGATATGGTGACGTGGGCAAAGGCTCTGCCGCTTCTTTACGTGGTGCCGGCGCACGCGTGATCGTAACCGAGATTGATCCTATCTGCGCGCTTCAGGCGGCGATGGATGGGTATGCTGTAAAACGAATGGACGATGCGGTAAAGGATGCCGACATCGTGGTGACCGCTACGGGGAATTACAACATCGTAGTGGGGCGTCATTTCGAAAACATGAAGGACAAGACCATCGTTTGCAATATCGGTCACTTCGATAACGAGATCGACGTGGCGTGGCTGAACAAGAATGCAACGAAGGATACCATCAAACCACAGGTTGATCTGTACACACTGAAGAACGGGCGCCAGGTCATTTTGCTGGCGGAAGGCCGTCTTGTCAACCTCGGTTGCGCGATGGGTCACCCTTCTTTTGTGATGTCGAACTCGTTCACTAACCAAACCCTTGCCCAGTTAGAGCTCTGGACGAACAGCGAAAAGTACGAGAACAAGGTATACATGCTTCCCAAGCACCTCGACGAAAAAGTGGCTCGTCTACACCTGAAGAAGATCGGTGTCGAACTGGACGAACTGTCACCTGAACAAGCAAAGTACATTGGCGTCGAAGTAGCCGGCCCCTTCAAGCCTGACTACTACCGCTACTAATGCGGGTTGAATACCGGTTATAATACCGGTTGAATGTCAGCCCGACCGCATCCTTGGATACCGGTACTTCGTTGAATACCGGTTATAATACCGGTTGAATGCAGGTTCAAATCAGGTTTAAATGCAGGTTTAAATGCAAGTGACTGCGCGTATATCGCTTGCATTTTTACTTGCTTTTCAACCTGCACTTAACTTGCATTCATCAACCTGCATTCAACCCTTCCCCCAGCGCGCTTAATCAACTTGCAGCGGCCTTCAACAATTGTCTCTGAAATTTCCCAAACCTGTAGAATCATTCAACAGTTTTTCATCAAAACCCACGGCTGGCTGTGGATAAATCGTTATGATCCAGTGAGATAGTGCCTGTTTTTCGCTGTGGCATATTATTCCTTGAGACGCCTGTAATTCCGTACATGGAAGGAAGAATATGTTCAACTAAAATACTAGCATGATGAAAAAAGTAATGTTTGCCCTATGCTTTGTGTTCGGCGGGATTGCGGTGGTGTGTGCACAGGATCCAGACACTACATCCTACCAATACAGGACTGACGAATCGCCCTACGAACAGGACGCACAAACACAAAACCAGTATCAGCAGGATCGCCAGCGTATTCAATCGACCGAGTTGCCAGACCAGGTGAAGCGGACGTTGGAAGGTGAGGAGTATCGCGGATGGATGGTAAGCGGCGCCTTCAAGGCCACCGCGCAACTCGAAGATGCGCAGAATGGAATGAACGGACAGGATAACACCACGCCCGACGTCAACGGTCAGCCGGGCATCGGCGCTACTGATCAGGAAGAGGAAGATATCTATATTGTTGAATTGAGAAACGGAGCGGAGACGCAGACGCTGATATTCGATAAGGATGGCAACAAGTTGGAAAGTCAGGAAGAGATGGGTACTGAGTATAACCAGTACAACCAGCAAAACGATCAGTACAACCAGCAAAATGATCAGTACAACCAACAGAATGATCAGTACAATCCGAACGACCAGAGTGATCAAAGTAGCCAGTATAATCAGAATGATCGCGAAAGCCAGTACAACGACAACACGAATCAGCAAAATCAGTATAACGAGGGTATGGAGGAACAGCAGTCTGATCAGTGGAATGACAATGCCACCGAGCAAACCGAGCAAAGTGAAGACTGGTCAAGAGAATCTAGTCGTCAGCCTTCACAAAGCGACTTCGATCAATCGATCAACTCAGAGCTCGACCAATCGTCCGAACCATCACTTGACCAATCGACGGAATCACAAGGCGCGCAATCGCCCGGGTCGACAGGTCAATCACCTGCTACGGAGCAACGATGAGATCATATGCGGACTCAACGAAAAGCTGGAAGAAATTCCAGCTTTTCTTTTTATTTTAAGGCCCTATATGGCGGCCGTTTTACTGATTGAAGATGATTTGACTTTTTCCCGCATCCTGGAGGGATTTCTTTCAAGGAAGGGGTTCCAAGTGACAGTGTCACACAATGGCAAGGCGGGGCTACGGGCCTTCGAAGCCAAAAGCTTTGATTTTATTTTGCTCGACTACCGGTTGCCGGATACCACGGGCATGGACATCCTGTTGGAAATCAGAAAATCTAACCCTACGATTCCTGTGGTCATCATGACCAGTTTCTCAGACATTCGCACAGCCGTGCGGGCGATCAAGGCAGGGGCATACGAATACATTACGAAACCGGTGAACCCGGACGAACTACTGATGATCTTACAGCAAGCGCTGAAAAGACAACAGTCGGGCACGCCGGCGCAGCCGCCATCGGAGGAGCGCTTCGTCCTGGGTACGAGCGCAGTCGCACGCGAGTTGCACGACATGGTGAAGCTTGTTGCCCCGACGAACATGTCGGTGCTCATCGAAGGAGAGAGTGGTACAGGGAAGGAGAACATCGCACGCACGATTCATAGTTTAAGTCCCCGTGCCAAGGGACCCTTCGTCGCGGTTGATTGTGGGGCGCTGTCGAAGGAACTTGCCGGGAGCGAGTTGTTCGGCCACGTCAAGGGAAGTTTTACCGGTGCGATTACCGATAAGATCGGACAGTTCGAGGCCGCACACAAGGGTACTATCTTCCTCGACGAGGTGGGCAATCTTTCATACGAGGTACAAGTGAAACTGCTGCGGGCCATCCAGGAGCGCATCGTACAACCCATCGGCAGCAACAAAGATATACGCGTCGACGTTCGCATTCTCACGGCAACCAATGATGACCTGGCTGAAAGTGTCAAACAGGGCTCCTTCAGGGAAGACCTGTATCATCGACTGAATGAATTCAAACTAACAGTGCCCTCGTTGAAGGACCGTGGCCGCGATATCTATGAATTCCTCGATTTCTTTCGGGAGGAAGCTAACCGCGAACTCGATCGCAAAGTGAAAGCGTTTGATCCCGAGGTCATGGAGATTTTCCTCCAGTATGACTGGCCGGGAAACTTACGTGAGATGAGGAACGTCGTGAAGCGCGCGATACTGCTCACCACCGACGAGACAGTAACAGTCAAAGCTTTGCCGACCGAGATGATTCAAAGCATCCGCGATACATCCACCAAACAACGGACGACTGGCATCTACGACCTCAAGGCGCTGCAGGAAGTGCAAGAGCGTGAGATGATCCTTAAAACACTTGAGGAAGTACGCTACAACAAATCAAAAGCCGCCCGCATTCTCAACATCGACCGCAAGACGCTCTATTTGAAGATGGACAAGTATGGGATTGAGTAGACACGCTCAGTGGTGCGCGGACGAGTTCTGGGTTTCGGCACGCGTATGAGGAGTTGCAGGTTGCAGGTTACAAGTTGCAGGTTGCAAGTTACAAGTTGCAGGTTGCAGGTTGCAAGTTACGGGTTGCAAGCTTGAGCCCGCAGGCAACTTCCGGGAAGTTCAAAACTTCCCGGAAGTTGAACCTTGCATTCAATGACTCTCCCTTCCGGAGGAAACCAACTTACAACTTAAAACTTACAACTTAAAACTTAATTCAGGTGTTCGAGTCGGGTGAGTTTGAGTTGATCCAGAATCTTCTCCAGATTGCCAATCAACGCCGACAGGTTGACGGGCAACTGATCTACAGCCACACCATCGGCGAGATAGGATTCGATTTCATACAAGCGCCCACCCTGCGCGGTGAGGCCTATCTGAGACAAGCGGCCGGAAAGGCGGTGAACGACTTCTCTCGCCTGTTTCGAATCTCCACTTTCGATGGCGGCTTTCAGTATCTTGACGTCTTGTCCTGTCTCTTCGAGAAATTGCGACAAAACCGATTGGAACAGCGCATCATCGTGAAGCGTCAGTTGTCGCAGAGTGGTCAGGTCAGGCAGTGCTGATAATTTCGTTTTCACGGATGTCTGCTTCAGCATGGCCATCAGTTCTCTTTCGCGGAAGGGCTTTGACAAAATCGCGTCGAAACCTTCTCCCAGGATACTTTCGCGTTCCTCCTTCAGCACATGAGCAGTCAGGGCGACGAACTGAACATCGCTTGAATATTTTGTTCTCAGCGCGTGGCACAGGTCCACACCGCTGACCGAAGGCATCCTGATGTCCAGCAAAATGTGGGTAACCGCTTTATCCGCCTCCATTTCTTCACATGCGGCCGGGTCCTGAAAGGTGATGTGCTCGATTCCGTTTTTCGTGAGGACCAGCGAACAGAGACGAAGGATAAGCGGATCGTCATCAACGATGAGCACTTTTCCATCGAATGGCCGGGAGACCGTGTCCACTTGATCAGGGGTTTCCACAGCTTCATCGCCGTCATGCTTTTTAAAACTGAGATTCACCTGGAAGGTCGAACCAAAGCCCGGCTTGCTTGAGACGTCGAGCGTTCCCTGTTGTGCGTCGATAAGCGATTTGACAATCGTCAACCCCAGGCCCGTCCCGCCGTAGTGTTTCGAGATGTTGGTGTTGGCCTGCTCAAAGTGATTGAAGATTTTTTCAAGTTCTTCCGGGAAGATGCCGATCCCGGAGTCGCTGACTTCAAAGACACAATGGACTGTGTCGTCTTCCGTTTTTGTCTTGACAGAAAGCCGGATGAAACCCCGGCTGGTAAACTTGATCGCATTCCCCAACAGGTTATAGAGTATCTGACGAAGACGGAACGGATCGCCCGTCAGGGCGTGGTCGCTGGCCTGTTCGATGTCGAGTATGAACGTCAGACCCTTCTTTTCGGCTTGCATGCGAATGACGGACTCTACATCATAGACGACCTGTAGCAATTTGAAGCGTTCTTGTTCAAGGGTGAAATGACCCGACGAAATGCGGCTGTAGTCCAATACTTCATTGACGATGTGCAATAAGTGTTCTGACGAGCTGTGTATCGCATCTGCAGCTTCGGCTTGCTTGCTGCCGTCAAACTTGAGTTGTTCGGCAAAGCCGATGATAGATTGCAGGGGTGTGCGGATCTCGTGACTCATGTTGGCCAGAAACCGCTGTTTGATCGTGCTCAACTCTTCGGCGCGGTCTTTCGCCTTTTCCAACTGTGCCTTGTAGTAGTTACTGCGGGTCACGTCGATATAGATTAAATAGACGAAAAATGCCGCCGCGAGGAGGAACGACAAAAGCAGCAGGTTAGTGCGCGAGATGCTTTGGTTCATGACCGATACCGCGTGACTGTTCGTTTCGCGCATACGGAGGAGCTCTTCGTTCTCGACGTCGTGGAGGATATTGAGCAGTTGGTTGATGAATACACTGTTGGCATGGATCAGTTCCAGTTCCTGCCGCTCGAGCCGTTTTTGTTGCGCGCGTTGTTCGTATTCCAGTTCCCGCATGATCTTTTCAACCTCTACCAAGGCATCGTTTTGGCGAGCCATTGCCAATGTATCGACGTCGACGCTGTAGTGTTCCTCAACGCGAATGCGTGGTGTGTCGACCGGTACCGTTCGCTCTTTCTTTCCACCAAACAACGCCTTGAAAAACGATCGATGTTCCTCCTTTTGCAGGCGGGTGGTATCGGGCAGGTAGGTCGTGATCGTTTTCTTTTGCAAGGTGATCAGGCTACTGTCGATCGCCATCTCGTTGTTCATCAGGATCGCAGAAAGGGTGTCAAGCTGTACGGAAAATTTTCGGTTGTCGAGTATGTCTGCTTTTACTTTGAGGTAGGAAAAGAATTGCTTGTTGCGTTTGTTGAGTACCGCTTTCATCTGGATCAGCCGGTTGAGCTGACTGGTGTCCCACGGCATTTTCGTCAGCGAGTCAATCAGGCTGTTGAGTTTCGCCGACTGGTTGAGAAAGGAATCGTAGGGCTTCCGTGGATTGGTAATGGCTTCAGCACGTTGCGTCTGATCGAGCGTCGTGATTTCTTGAAATACCTGATTCAGTAGTCCGAGCTTTTCGTTGGGTTCCGAGAGTTCTGCTACGGTACCCAATAATTCGCGAAACGAGAAGCGGCTGATACTTTGCGCCAGGACGACTGCAACAAACGCGAGGAAAAACGCCGCCAGAATCTTGCGAATTACGGAACGTGGATTAAGTCGGTCTCTGATGGATGCCATTGGCCCGTTGTGCTGTCTGGTGATACAACGAAAAAATAGTAACCATTCTTCCGGCGAATGCGATCCCGATCGGATATTCCGGTTAAATCAACAAAAAATTCTGTAGCTGATGGTCATGCTTGATTCATACACTCCTGCCACGGATTAATCGCAGCAGAATGGCGATGATGGCAATCACCAAAAGAATATGAATGATGCTGCCTACGCTGAAAACGAAAGCACCGAGCAACCAGCCGATAATGAGGATGATTGCGATTACGTATAATAAGTCGCCCATGTCGTTGTTAGTTTATTTCAGAAATTGAAAAAGCAGTGCCAAAGGCGATGGAAGGTGAAAAAAGGTGCTGAACGTCCGGAACAGCTGCTGAATGTGGAATTTCTTACTGACTATGTGGATGGAATCAAGTCTGTAAGGCCGCTTTTTTCGAGCGGCAGAACTGGCACTATTTTTCTGTTAACCAGCATAAAAATCGTGTGTTATGGATATACTGATGATTGTACTGTCGCTGATTGCTGCTTATGTGCTCTTTGTATCCGTTTGCTACCTTTTAATACGCCTGCTCTTTCCTAAGATTGAGGTGGATGATAGCGATGAGATGAAACCGGTTCGAAATCGACACGTGGATCGGTACGCCAGGATGCGTACCATCAAAAGACAAAAAAACCTGGCTTATTAAGCCAGGTTTTTTTTTGGAAGTCGTTCTTCCACTAATAATCATAACCGTAATCATTGTCGCGGTTTCGGTCAGCGTTGAAGTTGAAGGCAAGGTAGAGTTGCGCTACCTGGTTCTTCGCATCACCAAAGAGTCTGCGCGCTCCGCGAGAGTCGGCGATTTCGTTAAGACCATAATTGTAGCGAACCCCAAGTTGTGCCGCTTCCCCGAGGTTGAATCCAATTCCACCAACCAAACCATAATCCCAGTCGTCAAAGTTGTCGCGATCAATCGTATCGAATTCATTGTCGGGATCGCGATCGTTGTTTCTGATTTCCGCGCCGAGCAAGTACGCCCAGTAGGCGCCGAGGTGAATTTCGGCAACCCTTCCGAGCTTGAATACCGCCAGTATCGGAATGTCGATATAGTTGAGATTGAAGTTTGACTCATACCGTGCGCTGTTGTTATCTATCCGGGTAACACCGGTACCCTTAGTAGAAAAGTTCACTTCGGGTTGAATGGCAAAAGCTTCGCTTGCGAAGAGCTGGCCATAAAACCCTGCATGCCATCCAATGCGTGCCTTATCATCATCTGCCTGGTCAACATACAGGTTGCTGAGGTTGAGCCCTCCTTTTATACCAGCTTTTGCATATTGGGCCTGGGCTGTGGAAAAAGTCATCATCGAAATCGCCACCGCTCCAACCAACAAACTCAGATTTCTTATTTTTTTCATACGTGTTTAGTTTAGTTTGACATACTTTCCCTTACACGGGTATATCGAAAGGATGTGCCACGCTTATTTATGTGGGATTTGATGTCGATGAATGGTTGAAAATAGGCTTTGAATGACCTGCGAAGTTAAATGGGTGGACAAGTGCCGGTACATAGGGCTGGTTTGATCAGGCGATTTCCTGTATACGATAATACCGGTATCTGTAGAAAAACTTCCCGCCGGCGTAGCCTATATCTTTATGTTGAAGCAACCAACTGGTTGATTTACAAGCCGCTTCAACCAAAGGATGCCTTATCAAAAAATCTTTGGCACGTTATTTCTTTGAGGTGTAGTGAAAAAGTGAAACAGAAAGAACAGTGAAGATGAGTGATACAACGTTAAGCACTACGGTGAAGATGCTGGCTGCTTTTGTAGCAGGAAGCGCGTTGGGGCTGGCAACGGGATTGATGCTGGCGCCGACAACGGGGAAACAGGCACGCAAAAAACTCGGAAAACAATCAAAGAAGTTGGCGAAGAAACTGTCAACTCTGGTACGTTACGAGCAAAGGAACAAGCGCGGACGCACGTCAAAAACAAAACCGCGAAAGAGAGCGGGAGTCGAAAACGCCGAGGCCTTAACGTAACAATATGAACCGGAGAATAATCAGCTTCCTGATCGGCTTATCGATGTTCTTGTTGATGATGGGGATGCAGCTCGTCGGTTGAATATTAATTCAGGCCTTACCCGAGTGCTTCGACGCCGGGCAGTACTTTACCTTCAAAATACTCCAGCAGCGCACCGCCGCCAGTGGAAACATAGCTGACATCGTCGGCGAAACCGAACTTGGCCACGGCCGCGGCGGAGTCTCCGCCACCAATAAGCGAAAAGCCTCCATTGCGCGTGGCTTTCACTACAGCCTCAGCTATCGCTCGCGTACCTTCCGAGAATTTGTCCATTTCAAATACGCCCATCGGACCATTCCACAGAATTGTTTTCGATGAGGAGACCACATCCGAGAAAACAGTTCGCGCCTGAGGGCCGATGTCCAATCCCATCCAGCCAGCCTTGATGGCGTTGTTGTTGGCGATGTCCGTGTTCGCTTCCGGATCAAATTTGTCGGCGATGACCGAGTCGATAGGTAAATGCAATTCGACGTTCTTCTCCTTTGCTTTTTTGATCAGGTCTTTGGCGAGGTCGAGTTTGTCTTCTTCTACGAGGGAATTGCCGATATTACCACCGAGCGCTTTAAAGAATGTGTATGCCATGCCGCCTCCGATGATAAGGTGATTGACCTTGTCGAGCAGCCGTTCAATGATGAGAATTTTATCCGAGATCTTTGCGCCACCCATGATCGCTGTGAAAGGCGACTCGGCAGTCTCCAGCACTTTCTTTGCGTTGGCTAGTTCGGCAGCCATGACCAGCCCCGCGCATTTTTCCGTTTTGTAACGCGCCACGATGGTGGTCGACGCGTGCGCACGGTGAGCCGTTCCAAATGCGTCATTCACATAGATATCACCCAGGGCGGCAAGTTTTTCAGCAAAGGCGGGATCACCCTTTTCTTCCTCCTTATGAAAACGCAGGTTTTCGAGAAGCAGCACTTCTCCGGCTTTCAATGCTTTCGCCTTCGATGAGGCTTCCTCACCAATGCAGTCGTTCGCAAACTGTACAGAGCGTCCCAACAGTTTCTCGACCGTCGGGATGGTGTGCTTGAGGGAATATTTTTCTTCCGGCCCGGCCTTCGGTCGCCCGAGGTGCGACATCAATATGCAACTCCCTCCGTCGCTGAGAATTTTCTTCAGCGTGGGAATCGTCGCACGGATGCGGTTGTCGTCTGTTACCTGGTAGTCTTTGTCCAGCGGCACATTGAAGTCAACCCTTATCAGTGCTTTCTTGTCTTTGAAGTTGATGTCGTTTACAGTTTTCATTTATATAAAATCACGTTAATATAAAAATATCCTCACGCAACCCTTCGCGCGAGGCCGACGCTCAATTGACAATTGACAATTGACAGTTGACAATCGGGGGAGTGTATACCTTCGGTTTCCATCATACCCCCAATTCCTAATCCCTAATCCCCAATGCCCAATGCCTAATGCCTAATGCCTAATGCCTAATTCCCAATGCCCAATGCCTA
>CAYMWA010000019.1:13902-33907 GCA_964393795.1 uncultured Roseivirgaceae bacterium | reverse complement strand
CTAGCCGGCCATCCCGTCTCCTTCTGTCGGGGCGACAAGTTGTTTGAGTTTTTTGCGTTCGCCAACGATCCACACCACATCTCCCCATCGAAAAACAAAAGAAGAGTCAGGGTTGAGGATGCGTTGGTTTTCGCGTTCGATACCAATAACCAATCCATTGGTACTCTCGCGGAGGCCGGAGCTTCGAAGTTCCTTTCCGTTGAGTTTGGTATAGTTGTCGACCACTATTTTTCTCAGCACAATCTCGTCAATATCCAGCGTCTCAATGCCGGTGCTTTCGGGTGCATCAAACACTGGTTTGAAGACCTGAAGCTGATCGTCGGTTGCGATGAGGCCCACCTGGTCGAATGGCAGGAGGACGGCGCGACGCGTCGGCACGTGAAAAACCTTTTCACCGCGCTTGATGTACACGATGTTGATGCCGTATTTTTCACGCCACTTCAGGTCCATCAACGGCGTGCCTATATAATCGGCCTGCGGCGGCACTTCAAGTTCGACGATGTGCGCATCCCACGGCTGCAGGTTGGATTGAATGGCTTCGCGTTTCCGTCGCATATTGGCCGACACAGAATGGTCGGCGGCTTCCGCCATCTCCCTGGCGTTAAGGTTGGTGAGAAAACGACCCTGAAGGCGTTCGTAAAATTTCTGGATCCGCTTGCCGAAAATAACCAAAACGGTAATGACGATAGGGACTGCAATCAAAGTAGCCACTTCTGTAGAGAAGAAGCCGAAGACCCAGAAAGCGATGAGCACGATCCCCACCAGTATCCGGGCGATCTCAATCAACAGCAGCGGCCCGCGGCTGTATTTCTTTTCGAGCCACAGTTCTTTGTAGGCAAGGTTGTTCGGCCGCTTCGCCATAAGGGCCCAAAGGAATGGCGACGCAATCGCCAGGGAAATCACCAGGCCGAGAAGGCTTGCCAACAGCGGATCAAGCTCGCCGTTTTGAACCCAGGGCATAATGAAGTTCAACGAGAAGTACAGCAGCGCGATCAACACAATGCCGTTCGTCGCAGCGATGTTTGCATATGATTTGAGAACCGTCTTCCACGCACTCTCCGCCTGGATATTTTGTGCACTTGAAGAGTAGGTATTAAGATTGCTCACCCATTTTTCCGGCAGCAAGCGCTCAAGGTACCGGTAAATTGATTCAGACGACTTAATCAAGTAAGGTGTGGTAAACGTTGTGACGGCCGAAGCGCCCACAGCGATGGGGAACAGAAAATCCGAAATCACCCCGAGTGATAGTCCAAGTGTCGCAACAATGAAGGCGAATTCGCCGATCTGCGCCATACTCATTCCCACCTGTACGGACTGCTTAAGGGGTTGCCCTGAAAGCAGCGCCCCCACCGTGGTGCTGAACAGCTTACCGAACAAAGTCAGCAGGGTTACGATGGCGACCGGGCCTCCGTATTCGACAATGGTTGCCGGGTCGATCATCATCCCGACTGAAACAAAGAACACCGCTCCAAAAAGATCTTTAACCGGTTTGATCAGCGCCTCCACCCTTTCAGCCAGAACGGTTTCAGCGATGATCGAACCCATGATAAACGCGCCCAACTCCGCCGAGAATCCGACTTGCGTCGCCAGCACCACCATACCCAGGCAAAGTCCCAATGAAAGGATCAGCAGCGTCTCACTATCCAATAGCGTTTTCGTTTTCCTGAGGAGGGTGGGCAGCAAGAAGATACCGCTGATGAACCAGAGTGCCAGGAAGAACAACAGCTTCAACACCGTAAAGACGATCTCACCACCTTCGAATTGTTGCGTTACTGCGATGGTCGATAGCAACACCATGAGCAGGATGACGATGATATCCTCCACGACCAGAACACCAAACACAATCCGGGCGTACTGTTTTGTTTTCATCCCGAGTTCATCGAACGCGCGGATGATGATGGTTGTCGAGGAACTTGCCAGCATCCCGCCCAGGAAGAGGCTGTCCATTTGGGACCAGCCCATCCATTGGCCCGCAAAATAGCCGGCCACGGTAATGAAGAGAATCTCCACGAAGGCAGTGACCGATGCTTCGCCGCCTACCCGCATCAGTTTCTTGAAACTGAATTCCAACCCCAGCGTAAACAGCAGAAAGATCACACCGATTTCCGCGAGTGTATCAATATTTTTGGAGTCGACGACAGTGGGCAGGTAGCTAAAATGGGGCCCCACCAGGAAGCCAGCAATGATGTAGCCGAGCACCAGCGGTTGTTTTATCTTCCTGAAAATGAGTGTTGTTATCGCGCCAGCGATAAGAATAATGGCTAGATCTTGTATTAATGCCGGTAAATGGCCCATCTGTTAGTCGTAAGTTTTGCCGTCCGAGGTCCGCGCAGCCGGGGACTCATGGCTTGGCAGAAGCGATTTTCAAAAAATCATTTTGGGCAAAATACAAAAAAAGCACATTCTTCAAGCACGTTTTAGCACCATGATGATGGACATTGTTTCTGGTCCCTCCAGTTCCTATCTTCATGCACAGAAACGAATCTACCGCCCCATGAAACAACTGATCGGCATCCCGGTCATCTGCGTCGCCCTCTTCAGCATCTCCGGATCGTCTACAGCCCAATCCTCCCTCCTCTGCCGGGGGCACTACTATACGGAGGCGCAGGGCGCTGCCAAACTCAGGGCACTGCAAAAACGACTGCATACACTCGCCGACTGGGAACAACACGCTGACAGCATGCGCGCCCAGGTGCGCAAAGGCATGGAACTCGAAGTTTTTCCCAAAAAAAACCCTTTGAACCCGCACTACCGCCACAAGAAAGTGATGGACGGCTATACCGTGGAATCCGTTGTATTCGAAAGTCTTCCAGGGTTTTATGTCACGGGAAACCTCTACCGGCCAACCGGAAAATTTCCAAAAAAATCACTCGCCGTAGTCTTGCAGCCGCATGGTCATTTTTCAAAGGAAGACGACTACGGGAGGTTTATGCGTGACGTTCAGTATGGCAGTGCGGCCATCGCACGGATGGGTGCCCTTGTCTTCGCCTATGACATGGTAGGCTGGGGCGAAAGTACACAGCTTGACCATGACTATGAGAAAGTTCTCGCTTTCCAGACATGGAACAGCATACGGGTCATCGACTTTCTTCTGACATTGCCGGAGGCCGACCCTCAACGCATCGCCGTCACTGGCGCCTCCGGTGGCGGGACGCAAACGTTCATGCTCACGGCACTCGACAACCGCGTCGCACTCTCCATCCCGGTTGTGATGGTGTCGGCGCACTTTTTCGGCGGATGTTCATGTGAAAGCGGGATGCCCGTCCATCGGCGTGGCAATACGGTTTTCAGTAACGCCGAAATCGCGTGTCTTGCAGCACCACGCCCGATGCTCCTCATTTCGGACGGCAAAGACTGGACTAAAAACAATGAAACGGTAGAGTACCCGTTTGCCCAACACGTCTACGCACTGTACAACAACGCAAAAGCTGTGGAGAACGCACACTTTCCCGATGAAGGACATGACTATGGCAGAAACAAAAGACACGCGGCCTACCTGTTTCTGGCCAGGCATTTTGACCTTGACCTTGCGAAGATCAGCGACACGCAGGGTAATATCAGCGAGAATTTTGTCACGATTCTGCCTCGAAAAGACCTTGAGTACTTCGCGCCGGAAGAAAAGACAGGCTTGATCAAAGGTGAAGAAGTGTATCACGTTTTCCTGGCTTCCAGGCAGCGCAAATAATCCATAAATCCGACCCACATCCCTCCCATGTAAGAATTACGAGCTTCAGGAAAAAAGTCCGTCATATTTATTGATAAGTTTGTTCCGGCTGTATCATGAAATATCTTTCTATTCTGCTTCTTGCCTCTCTCTTGTACGTGGATTCACTCGCACAAAATGCGGAGGAACTCGTACAGAACCTGCGGCAATCAGAATCCGATTCGTTGAAGTTCGTCGCCTGGCACCAACTTGTCAAGCATTACCGATTTACCGACATGGATTCTGCGCTTTTCTATGCAACGGAAGGGCTGGCCTACGCGCAGCGCACGCATGATACGTACGGCGAGGCGCTCATGCACTTTGCGATGGGAGACGTCAACGAGCAGCATGGCGAACTGGAGCTGGCAAAAGAACAATACACGGAAGCGCGCAACATGTTCAGACAAATCGGATACATGCATGGAGTTGCCGCGTGTACCAACGGATTGGGTGTTGTTGCCGGACGAACGAGCCAGTATGACGAAGCCACGCGACATTTTCTGCAAGCCCTGACGTTGTACGAACAAATTGGCGAAACAAAGGGTATCATACAAACCTATATCAAACTCGGTGTCGTCAGCGATTACCTGGGTGATCTCGACAAGGCGCTGGAATATTATCTGAAGGCGGAAGCGCTCAACGCCACACCGATGTCGTTGAATGCACGGCTTGCGCTGCTCAACAACATTGGTATCATCTATGGAAAGCGAAACGAAATACCAACTGCGCTGCGCTATTTTCACATGGGCTTGCGCGAGAGTGATCCGGACAAATCTACAGGCATTCACATCACGCTTCTGAGCAGTCTGGGAATCGCACATGAAAAATCCGGCCGTCCCGATTCCGCTTACTATTTTCAGGAGCAGGCCCTGTCAATGGCCCGGCAGCACAACATGCCGGAAGAGGAAGCGCGCGCCCTGGTCAACATGGCCTCTTTACTCAGCACCACCGACGTCGCTCAGAGTTTTGAGCTCTTGCGCGAAGCGCTCACCATCGCACGCCGGATACAACAGCTGTCGCTGATGTCGGAAGTGTATGAATCGATGATTCAACTCTATAAGCAGGAACAAAATTACCGCGAAGCACTGGCCGTCTTCGAAACAAGGCAATTGCTGAAGGACAGTATGTTCAGCCTTCAGAAGTCGAAAGAGATCGCCAGGCTGCACGCCAGCCAGGAACTGGAACGCAAACAAAATGAAATCCGGAACCTGGCCCTGATGAATGAAAAGTCAACGACACAACGCAACATCATGATCGTTGTTGCGATTATATTTCTTGTACTGATCGGCGTTGTCTGGTACTACAACCACAGGATCTCCGCTCTCAACAAACGACTGATCAGCAAACAGCACGAGCTCAGCAGTTCCAACACCATCAAAGACAAACTTTTCTCCATTCTTGGACACGACCTCCGCTCTCCTCTTGGACGAATACTCGGACTACTGAACATCCTTGAACTAAAACACGCATCGGATGATGAATCACGCGTCATCGAAAACTTGCGACAGCAATCGCTGAACACCCTGGAAACACTCGACAACCTTTTGCTTTGGGGTCAAAGCCAATTGAAAGGTGTGCGGCTTAATCAACAGGTACTCCGGCTGAAAGCCCAGTTATCAAAAAGCATTCAGCTGACGGCCGACTATGCGCTGCAGAAAAACATTGAAGTCACGGAGACGACTCCCCCGCAGCTCGTGGCTTTTGTCGACCCGGTTCATTTTGATTTCGTGGTGCGCAATCTGCTTTCCAACGCGATCAAATTCTCCCATTCCGGAGGCGAGGTGGTGATTCATGCATTTCGACGAAAGGATAAGGTTGTGGTGTCGATCCATGATTCCGGAGTAGGTATTCCGGAACACTTGCAGGAAGAAATTTTTACTGCGGATACGGAAAGTGCGCGCGGAACCTGGAATGAAAAAGGCAACGGTATTGCGCTGATGCTATGCCGCGAATACATTGCCGAAAATGGTGGATCACTCTGGGTGAATAGTGAGCCTGGAAAAGGGTCTGTGTTTTGTTTTTCATTGCTGCCGGCAGACGATCTTGAAGACACCTCCCCAGAAGAAGATGAAGGTCGCTACCCGCTGGCCCAAGAGAATGCCTGACCGATCGGTCACCGCCTCCGTCTCGGAGGTGTCGGATTAAAGATCCCTCCCCGTCTGTTTCTGCTTCCGCCTCCTTTTTCAAGCGCGCCGCCTCTGGAGACGGCGTTGAAGATGTGCACCGCGGCAGTGATCTCATGCGTACCCTTGTTGAACTGTCCGATATCACTCACCGGATAGTCATAGCTGTAACTGAAACTGAACATGTCGATCCGCATGCCGACGAGCGCCGCGGCGGCGTCACCCGTTCGCCAGGCAAGTCCACCCCAAATATTATTGTAGTGCGCACGCAGCATCACATCGGCCTGCCAGGCGGCACTCTCCGTCACTTTTACAAGCGTGACCGGCTCGAGCGCAAATGCATCATTTATTGGAAAGCGATAGCCGGCAAACAGATAGTAGGCGCGTTCTATCGTGTTCCGGTTATCCGGTGAAATGAAAATGTCGGATTTGGTTTCCATCAGGTTCATGCATGACAGCCCGACAAAGCCGTTAGCGTCGTTGACGTATACGCCCGCCGAAACATCGGGAACGAGTCGACCGTTCTGTCGCGCGAGGGCATCGACCGCCGGGTCGTTCGGCACATCCGTGCGCAACCGCCGGACATCGAATTTGTACTGATACAGGAGCATCGACATACCAAACGAGAACCACCGTTTGGCATCTTCATCGATCGCAAAATGCCTGGCGACAGAGGCCTGCAGCCCCGTGTTGCGCGACGGGCCGGCTACATCGTTGTAGATCACGAGTCCCAGTCCGAGGTTCCTTCCCGTAAAGGCATGCGATGACAACGTCTGCGTATAGGGCGCATCCTCCAGACCCGTCCACTGCTGTCGAAAATTCAGCCTGATCGGAATCTCCTCCTCAATGCCCGCTGTCGCGGGATTGAAAGCCAGGCTGTTTTCGTAAAAGTGGGTGCGCGGTGAATATTGCTGCGCCCGCATAACGGTGACGCTGCCCGTCAATACCAGCACGGTCATTGCCATTTTCAAACACACAGTACCGAAGTCTCGATTGGCGCGTCTCATCGTATGATCGTTAAAGTTCCACTAAACGGCGGATCGCCGTTGTTCAGTTGTATCGTATAATAATAGGTGCCCGGCTGCACGATCGTTCCATTGTACGAACCGTCCCACGGCTCGGTGTATCCACGCGAAACAAAAACCTGTTTACCCCACTTGTTGTACACCACCACTTCCATGTCGGGATATTCTTCATGATGCCGGATGACCCAGACGTCATTGACCTGGTCCTGATTGGGCGTAAAAGTGTTGGGCACTCCTACCGGCGTGATGCAATTGACAGGGGTCACCGGAACGGCGAACGCACCTTCGTAAAGGCAATTCTGGGCGTCAGTCAATGCAACCGTATACGTACTTCCCGGCAGTTCGCTGATCACAAACGTGCTTTCCCCCGTCGACCATTGCACAACATAGCCGGGCGTCCCGCCCACAGGCCTGATTGATATTCGTCCGTCGGTCTCATCCTTACAAGTGACGGGATCAACGGACACGCGGAAGTCCAGGCTGTCAGGCTGGCCCACGAAGATTTCGCCATAGCGCGTGCAGCCCATTTTGTCGGCGACAACCACTTCATAATTGTCAGACAACAGTCCCGCCAGGTCTTCGTCACGCGAATCGGTCGACCACAGCACAGCGTAGGGCATCGTACCACCGCTCACCGACAAGTCAATCGTCCCGTCGGGTTTGTTGAAACACGTGGCATCCGTTTTCTCAAGGTTGATCACCAGCGGATTGGGCTCTTCAACCCTGACACTATCCGTCAGCATACAACCATGCGCATCGGTCAGTTCGAGCGTATAATCATCGCGATAAAGTTGGGTGGGATGATCAGTTGTGTCGCCCAGGACAAACGAGGAATTTGACCACTGATAACGATAGGGGGCGGTACCCCCGGTGACGTCGGCACGGATGTCGCCATCGGGCAAGTCAAAGCACGTCACTTTCTTTACCGTGAAGGAAACCTTCAGCGGCTGTGGCTGCGGAACAACGACCACTTCGTCCCTCACGCATAGATTCCGGTCAGTAACGGTAAGGGTATGCGCACCTGCAGGCAGGTTTTCGATATCGGGAATCGTGTCCCCCGTCGTCCATTGGTACCGGTATGGCATGACACCACCAAAGGTCGTCGCACGAATTTTTCCATCCGACCCACCAAAGCATGATACCTCGGTGACTGTGGGAGACACCAGGAGCGGATCCGGTTGTGCGATGAGTGCTGAGTCTTTTGCCACGCACCCATTGGCATCGGTTACTGTCACCTTGTAGTCGCCTGCGACAAGGGTTCCGACATCCTCCGTCGTCTCCCCATTGGTCCACTGGAAATGATACGGCACCGTTCCGCCTGACACTGTAAGGTCGATACTTCCCTGCGGCTGACCGTAGCATCGTACATCCGTCGGGATGCGGGACGTTGACAATAGCGCGGGCTGATCGATCGTGACAAACTCAGTGACGAAACATCCATACGAGTCGGTCACTTTCACGAAGTGGGTTCCGGCAGGAAGGTCGTTCCGGAAGGCACCTGCAAATCCGTCGAACCATTGAATGACATACGGCGCAGTCGACACCCCTGTAGGCACAATGCTGACAGTAGCCTCACCGTTAGATTCACCGAAGCACCGGACAGCCTTCGCCGTCATATCGATATGGAAGTTACACTGCGCGGCACTGGCGATGGCCAGCGTCATGAAGCATACAAACAAGGCTATCGTCTTTCTGGCTGTCATTTAAGAATCATTACGTAACCCTGATAAACCGGATCTCCGTTTTTCAGATCCACAAAGTAATAGTAGGTAGCGGGTTCAAGCAACCTCCCGTTATAAAAGCCATCCCAGGGCCGGGAATATCCGGTAGACTGGAACACCACATTTCCCCATTTGTTGAACACCCGGACCTCGGCTCCCGCATACAGACTGATATTACGGATATTCCACGTATCGTTTGTGCCATCGCCGTTTGGCGAAAATGCATTGGGGATAAACAGGCAGTCGTCTTCACTTTTACCAACGTCGATACTTTCAGTGGCACGGCATCCCAACGCATCGCTTACGGTCACGCTATATGTTCCGGCGGGTAATGCTTCGATCTTCTCCCCTGTATCGCCGGTCGACCATATGATATCGTAAGGCGGTACGCCGCCGCGGATGGCATTGATGAATACCTGTCCGTCCTGTTGCTCTGCACAACTCACGTCGCGCCGGGTCAGGCCCACCCTGATCGGATCCGGATCGACCAGCAACGCCTTGTTGCGATACTGACAGCCGTTGGCGTCTGTGACTGTTACTTCATATTTTCCCGCGGCCACCTGGAACAGATCTTCGTTGGTCTGACCATCTGACCACAAATATTGATAGGGAGGTGTTCCGCCCTGTACGGTGAGATCAAGCGCACCGGAGGCCTCGTTATAGCAAAGGCCGGGCGAAGGAACGATGTCCGCCTGCAATGGTCGTGTGGGCGCGTTGACTGTAATCTTTTGCACAACTTCGCATTCACGGCTGTCGGTCACCGCGACGGAATACGTCCCGGCATCGAGACCGGTGACGCGGGCGTCCGTCTCACTCAACGTAACCAGGCTGTCGTACCAACGGTAGGTATAGGGGGCAGTACCACCGGCGACATGCACTTCGAGTGCGGCATCGTCGCCATCAAAACACGAAACATCCGACAGCTTGGTGAGCGTCGTCGCCAGCGGTGCGGGCTCCGTCAAAGTGACGGCATCTGTTACAAGACAATCATGGGCATCGCGCACGGCGATCGTATATGTGCCACCGGAGAGATGCTGTTGATCGGGCAGCGAAGAGCCGTTCGACCACTCGTAGTGATACGGAGCCGTACCGCCTTCAACGAACAACTTGGTCGACCCGTCATCCGCGCCAGCGCAGGAAGGGTCGTTGGCGGCGGCGATCTTCGCCACCAGGGGAACCGGCTCGGTCACCTTGATAGAATCGACTACACTGCAGCCCGCGTTATCTGTAACGGTAAGGCTATACGTACCAGCGCGTTTGCCGGTCAACACGGGTACAGTCTCGCCCGAATCCCATGTGAAGGAAAGCCCGCCGGTACCGCCTGACGCCGTTGCTTCAATCCGGGTATCTTCGCCACTGCACAATATCGCGTCGTTCGCCAGCGCGACCGAAATCGGGGGCGGCTGAATCACGTCGACGGATTCGATAGACTCACATCGATTCGCGTCGGTTATCTTGAGGTAGTGGCGACCCGCCGGGACGTCAACGGGATTGGGGTCAGTGCTGCCAAACGACCACTCATACTTCAGGGGTGTCGAGCCGTTGGGAACGGTAGTCGCAATTGCGCCTGTGCTGTCGCCGAAGCACGTCACGTTCTGCACAAGGAAATTCACCTCGCGTTGGCGTGGCTTGAGGCGAAAAGGCTGTGGAACACTGACGGTATTGAAGCCTTCAAGCTCCCACTGATCCTGAAAGTAAGGAGGAAAATCCTGGCTGATCAGGGTGAGCGGTGGAGGATCGACAAGTGGCGGCGGATCAAATGAAGCCCCCGGAAACCCTACTTCCGGCGTACAGAGATCGCCTGCAAACGGTATGGGGATGCATATCTCGGGAATGATGATGTAGGGATCAATCGTGACGCCAAAATCAATCGCGGCAAAATCGAGTTCAAGCGAGATGTTGTCAAATGTCTTATTCGAAAACAGGTTTTTGATCCGGTGCGTCGCATACACGTCCATGAAATCGTAATTGCAGGGAAAGCGAATACTCACCGAATCGCCTGCTTCGTATTCGAATTTGACGCCGCGCCCCGGAATATTTCCGGAACGCATACTGTGGATGACGTAGTCGACGGTGTCAGGAAAGGTAAGGGTGGTAAAGATCCGAGGTTCAAAACGAAAATCCTGACTTTGCGCGATCGGGATGTTGAGATCAATGTCGGCCAGCGCCCACTCGACGGTGATGGCACGCATTTCTCCGGTGATATCGGGCACCTCAAGCACCGGGTAGGACCCCTTGATAATACCCGTTGCCGTCTTGAGCGGAGGAATATAACCGAGCAAATCGATAATGTCCACCGATGGGATGACATACGGATCAGCGCCAGTAGCCACAAGGTTGCGACCATTGACGACGGAAGAAGTCGTCACCACATTGGGAATGTCGAGCGTTCCGGTAAACGCACCGCTGGTGATGGACCACGGCGGACCGCCGGAACTCAGTTCACACTGAATGGCGTCCGTAAAAGGCTTGGGCGGAAAATAATTCATCGAATTGTCGCACAGGTACGTCACACCTGTCGGGCTCACTTCAAAAAATGTAAGTGTCTCGTCAAACAGGGGGTTGATATTGAGTCCCGGTGGCGGGATGATGGACAACCGCGGCGCGCAGTCGATAAAACATGCTTGTACGCCGAAACTTGTATCAAAGAACAAGTCCATATACAAACCGATCTTGCCCGCCTGTGGATAGAATGTCTGCAACTCGGCGCCCGGCGCAGCTTGAAAAGCCGACTTGATCACGATCGTTTCACCCGGATTGAAGGTGTCGTCGGAGGGCATATTGAGTGTGACGGTGGCGGGATAGTTGACGTCGATGGATCCCGATGTAAAGCCACTGATATCGAACTGAAAAGGGCCGATGCCGAAGGCGACGTAGCCGTCGAGCACCGCTCCGAAATCGAGTCCTGAATAGCTAAGCTTCGTAAACGATCCGGTGTTAAAGGGCAGATCCACCTTGTACTCCGGAAAAATTTCAAAGTTGCGGTTTAGTCCCGGCGCGGAACCTCCACCCCACATCGACTGGCCCGTCGTTTGAAATACCGGGTGTTGAGTAACAATCTTCTGACCCCTTGCAAAAAAATGCCCCAACAAGGCAGTCAACAAGATGATTGTCCGAAACTTCATGCTAGCGGATCTTAAAACTTGCCATCACCTTCTTCACTTCTTCCAGCACCTGATCCTTCAGTATCATTGAATAGTTGCCGATGATCACATACTGTTCTTGTCCGTGTGTAACAAGGGTCGTATATCGCTCAAACTCATATCCCTGCAAGTTGTAGCGCATGCGCCATGTCTCGGTGTGACCCGCCATCCGGTGCTGACCGCTTTCCTCCTTCTCGAGTGCAAGGATTTTGTAACGCGGATCTTCAAAAAAACTGCGGTCAAGTCCGCCACCACCCCCGTGCTGCAATGTCATCTTCTTTTCCTGCGGTACCTTTACCGCGATGATAAACGTGCCACTGGCTTTGTGTATGACACCAGGAGGCTCTTCCTGTACTTCAAAATATTTCGGGAGATAGCATGAAAACTGCTTACCCGCCAACATGACCGTTTCTCCTTCACCTTTGCTGAGTTGTCCGAAAGCCGTGCCTGAAGCGCACAGCACCACTACGAGGAGGTAGTATCTTAACATTGCGGGTATAAATTAGGAGAAGTAAATTAGTACTATTATCTTCTTCAATCAAGTCTTACCTTTGATAATTGAATCCGGCGCATGTCATAACCCACTGCTAAGCACAATGATTCTCCGACAGCTCCAATGTATCTTGTTAATTTCAATGCTGCTCGTTGCCACACAAGCGGAAGCACAATGGGTGCGAAGCGCAAAGAGTCGTGCATTTAGCCGTTCTAACGCAGTGGCTACTGATCCATCGGGCAATGTGTACACGGCAGGGATCTTCAGTTGTATCGCCATCTTCGACGCCGACAGCCTGCTCAACAATTCATGCGGCGAAGTGACACCACCGTTCCCTCCTGTGGCCCGGGTCGATGCGTTCTTATCAAAGCGCGATCAGGACGGCAATCTGCTGTGGGTGCGTCAGTTCGTGGGCAGCACAGGAAACCAACTGTCTATCAACGACATCGCTGTCGATCCGCTCGGAAACTGCTACATCACAGGTGCCTTCACGGGGGATGTCGACCTCATCGCCGCGCAGTTTTCAAACCCGGACGCAACGACGGAATTTTTTCTTGCCAAAGTACTCGCCGACGGCACGGTCGACTGGGCCGTATCAGATCCTGTGAACGCCGATTCGGAAACGTATGCGCAAAGGGTTTCTGCTACCGCGGATGCAGTCTTCATCACCGGCGCAGTGCGCGGTGATTTTCAAGTGGGTGCCACCATCGACAGCGTAGGGCGGGACGCTTCGTTTATCGCTGCATACGATGGAGACGGTGTTTCATTGTGGACGCATCACTTCATGGAAGTAAATCCGAACGGCTCATCGCGCGGAAAAGCGATTGAAGCAAAAGGTGACAGCATCTGGGTCTTCAGCAGTTTCACTGACAGCGTGCGCATCGACGGAAGTGTCGTTCGCCCTCCGGGTCCAGTGCCGACGATCACCGCAGGGGTGATCTGTCTTTATGATGCCGCGGGCATTCTTCAAAACCGCGTCCTCACCAATACGCCCTTTATTGAAGGCATACGCTTACATCGCGCTGACGCAAGTGTGTACATCACTGGTCGCGCCGAAAACATTACTGCCATCAACGGCGACACGCTGTTCAACACCACCGGCATCCGCGCCTATGTCAGTAGTCACAGCCTTGATCTCGCCACGTTGCAATGGGTCACCCCGGTGACAGCCACTTCCACAACGGCGCTGACGACCACGGGTCTCGCCGTGAATGCCGCAGGGAATATTTATGCATCCGGAAGTTTTCAGGGTGCCTCCGTGACAGCACCTGTCACTTCCGCCACCGGTGGCGGCGGACAAAACGGTTTCCTGCTGAAGCTCGATCCGTCAGGCGCGGACCTTTGGCTGCAATCATACGGCGGAGGGGGTGACGACGCCCTGCTCGGCGTAGCCACACATGATGATGACCACACCTTTGTCGCGGGATACTTTGCCCAGTATGTTCGCGTCGTTGGAGAAGAACTGTACACATCGTCCGGCAATGGTTTCATTGCACGCATCGATATCTGCCCTCAACTGGTTGCCGATATGCTCACCGCCGATACTACCTATGTCTGCAAACGTGAATCGGCACTGTTTCAGGTGACAAACAACACAGCGTACACCTATCAGTGGTACCTGGACGGGTCTCCGATAGCGGGTGCTCAAACCGCCGACTACAACGCGATGGCTGAGGGAACCTACACCGCGCGGATCAGTCAGGGCGGATGTAGCAAACTTACGCCCTTCGCAAAGCTGCTTCTCCATCCGCTGCCTGATTCAGCAGTGGTCACGCAGGATGCCCTTGAAAATTGTGAAGGCAGCACCGCCACGCTGACGGGCCCTGTCGGGCCGTATACGTATCAATGGCTGGACAATGGCGTGGCTATCCCGGAAACCAACAAAGATATCGTCATTGCGACTGACGGAGATTACAGCCTTCGCGTCACTGACAATCTCGGATGCTCCATTCTGTCTGATACCTTCGCCATTCGCTTCCTCGCTTATCCCTCCGCAGCGCTCACGCCACCCGGCGGACGATATACCTTGTGCAGTGGCAACACGCTTTTGTTGCAAGCCGATCAATCTCAGCCGGGGATGACCTGGCAATGGCTGAAAGACGACGTGCCATTGGCCGGCGAAGTCTCGGGTGATATCGCGGCTGCCACGTCAGGCATCTACCATGCATCGGTAAAAAACCGGATTGGCTGTGAAACGATTACAGAAGCGGATACCGTAATCGTGCAAGCATCACCACTCGTCGATCTGAATGACGAAAGCCTGCCGGAGGAAATATGCGATGGAAATACGATCAGGCTGGTAACACCCCTGGTCGTTGGGCAGTCATACCAATGGCGCCGCGACGGTGTGGACATTGCGGGCGCCACAACAAACACACTGGACATCATGACGCCGGGCACTTATGTCGTGCACGTTGAGAATGCACTCTGCGCCCAGACATCGCCGGCGTTCGATCTGGTGGTCAACCCTTTGCCCACAGCGGCCATCGACAACGCGACAGCAACGGCCATCTGCGAAGGCGATCCGTATGCATTGAACGCTGTTGAAAATCCCGGAGATATGTATCAATGGCTCCGCAACAATCAGGTGATCGCCGGTGAAGACCAGGCGACGCTGACGATTGAACAAAGTGGCAACTATTCCGTGCAGGTGACCAATGCATTCAATTGTCAGCAAACGTCACCCCCAACATCGATCATAGTGAATTTGAAACCACCCGCAGCGGTCACAGCGCAGGGGCCGACCACATTTTGTGAAGGGGAAAGCGTCGCCTTGCTTGCGAACGCGGGCAGCGGGTTGTCGTATCAATGGGTGCGAAATGGCAATGCGCTTCCAGGTGAAACGCAGCCCCTACTGGAGACGGCTGATGCGGGAATGATCGCGGTGGAGGTGACCAACAGTAACCAGTGCACGCGGTTGTCTGATGCCATCGACATACAGGTGGTGCCTGTTCCAACGGCCGGCATCACATCGGCGACCGGCTCATACGTCATTTGCGAAAGGGATTCACTTGAACTTCTCGGCGGCACCGACCCGACATATGCATTCACGTGGTACTACAACGACGAGCCCGTCGACGAAAGTCCTTCATCCTCCTATTACGCGCATCGCGCAGGCCGCTACCATGTCGTCGCCGCAGTTGGAAGTTGCCGTGATACTTCCGCATCGGTCACCCTTGAAGTCAAGCCCAATCCCCTTCCGATCATCACACGCAACGAAGCGTTTCTCTCCATTGCACAGTTCGGTGCCATTCAGTGGTACCGCGATGGACAACCGATGCCGGACGAAAACCTTCAGTCGATACACGTTGACATGGAGGGAACGTATAGCGTAAACGTTATTAACACCGAAGGCTGTTCGGCCTGGTCTTCGTTAGTCCCCATATGTCTTCCACTTCCTGCAATTCAGAAAGTGAACGATGTCTTGACTGTATCGATCGACGCAGAGGCGTATCAATGGCAATATCAAGGCCTGCCTATCCCAGGCGCCAGTCTTCAAAAGCTTACGGCACAGCAGTCGGGTAGCTATTCCGTTGAAGTGACACGGGATGGTTGTACCATGGAAACGCAACCGGTCACCGTGTGCATTCCCTATCCGTTCATCACACAGGATCCGTTTACCGGTGTCCTGAAGGCATCGCCCAATCCGGCAACAGCTTATCAGTGGTATTTTGAAGGGAAGTTATTGCCTGGCGCCACTACGCAAGCACATATCCCTGACGATGCGGGTACCTATGCCGTGAGGGTGGACGACCTGGAGGGATGCGCCTCTTTGTCGGAGTCGTTCATCGTTGCACCGGTCACCGCGCTGGAGTTATCGATGTTTCAGGCCGTGCAACTCTACCCAAATCCCGCAAAAGACAGATTAATGATTGAGAACGCGGCGCATCAGGCAATGTCCGTTCACATTTTAGATGCCGCTGGCCGGACGGTAAGGAAATCAAAATTGGGGCCCGGCACGGGTGAACTCGACATCACACAACTTGCCCCGGGTGTCTATACGGTGGTGATTCGGACGGGCCGCCAATCCGGCACATGGATGTTCGTGAAACAATAGCGCAATGACAGCGCATCAGATGTTATAAATCCACGAATAAAAAATCAGCAATCCAAAAAGGAAAAGAATAAAAATGGCGGTTATCTCTTTTCCACGAAAATACGTTTTCATGGTACTGGGGTTTATTCTGTCTGCTTAACACGGCGGTCCCTTGGTTGCGTTGCTAGGTCGGGATGAGGTTGTGCTTGATAGCGTAATGAACAACGGCGTTGTTGTTGGTAACGCCGAGTTTCAGCAGTACACGACTTTTATGCGTTTCAACAGTTTTTATGCTAATAGACAAATCTTCGGCAATTTCTGCGTTTGTCCTTCCGTACGCGACCAGGCGTAACACTTCCATTTCGCGCCGGGTCAGTTCACCTGATGCGCCCCGTTTGGGACCCTTCAGTTTCTCTTCGAGGTAGAAATCTTCAAAGATCAGTTTCTTGATCGCCTCACTAAAATAGCGCTGGCCATGCGATACCATGCGGACGGCGTTGAGCAAATCGGATTTTCCAATGTTCTTCGGAAGGTATCCGTCAACACCTGACTTGATGGCCGCCGTCACATATTCCTTGCTCACCTCCATGCTGAGCACGATCACCCCTACATGCGGATCAACTTCCTGTATCCAGCGCGCTGCTTCAAGACCATTCATTCCGGGCATCAGGATATCCATCAACACGATATCGGGTTGACGTTCCCTCACCAGATTGATCGCTTCCTCTCCGTTAGCGGCCTCTCCGATGACTTCCATGTCATCTTCGTGCGCCATCAACGCCGAGAGTCCCTCGCGCATCAGCCGGTGATCATCCGTTACAATTATTCTGATTCTATCCATCTACTCCAGATACTCCTGCCTTGGTATAGTGACACGAAACACCGATCCTTGCGCGGGTACACTTTCCACGTGCAAGGTACCGTTCAAAAGCTCCACCGCTTTCTTCACAATGGAGAGTCCGAGGCCTGTTCCCGGAATTGCTGTGACCATTTTTCCGCGGATAAAGGGCTCAAAAATTTTTTCCAATTCATTCTCAGGGATGCCAATGCCTTCATCGCGCACTTCAAACGTCACCATGTCGTGCTGATCGAGCACGTTAAGTGAGATTTCGTCCTTTCCGGGCGAAAATTTGATCGCATTGGTCAACAGGTTCGTCAGGACATTGTGCAACAGCTTTTCATCTGTAAGCAAACAACTCAGTTGATTCGTTGAGACACCGATGTGGTGGGAGTGTTTCGTATGACATGTCACTTCCTCCACTGCGCGTTGAACGAAATCGTCGAGTCGAACCTCCGAAGGCATGAGCTTGATGCGACCACTGTCATTCTTGCTCAGGGTCTGAACATCGTCCAGCAGGTGACTCATGTAGTTGACGTGCTTCTCTATCGTAGCGACTTTCTCGTTGAGCTTCTTCTTTCCGATCGTTGCTGCATTCCTTCTGATGAAGTTGGCAGCGAAATCGATCGACGACAATGGGGTTCTGAATTCATGGGATGCGATGGATACGAACTGGTTCTTTCGCTCCACTTCCTCCTGCTCCTTCCTGAGACTTTGCTCAACGACGGCCATCTTATGCGCCACCATTTGTTCGAGATGACGTCGATATGCGACGAGCTCCGAGATATCCTGCCCTACCAACGTCGCGCCAATTACCTGGCCGAGCGCATTCGTACGCGGCGTTGCGCTCAACGTCACCGTTATTTCTCCCCCGTCCTTTTTTTTCATATGCAGGTCCCAATCACACCCCGTCTCATTTTGCCTTACGGTCGCCATAAGTGCGTCAAAACGGAGCAGGCTTTCTTCACAGATCACCAGGTCACAAGCTTTTCGGGACAACACTTCCTTCTTTGAAAAGCCGGTTGCATTAGCGCAGAAGTCGTTCCAGTCTACGATATAGCCGCGACTATCCACACTAAAAATGACCGCATGTGCCTGTTCAATGAGATGGGCAACGTCAGCGCTAGCCGCCCGCGCTCTTTGTTCGAAGAGCTTGCGGCTGGTGACATCCTGTGTGACAATATTGATGTAGCGGATATCTTTTTTGTTGCCGAGCACCGGGATAAAATTCATCTCAAGGTAGACGCGGCTGCCGAAAGGCGTCTCGTATTCGGCGAAGTCGCGGACCGGTTTCTTGTGTTTTTTCAGGGTCTCCAGGATATCAGTGATGCGTTGGCGGTGTGGCTCGTCAGCGATGTCGGCGAAAAACGCACCGATCCCGATGGGCTTTTCCGAAAGGGACTTCTGAATGCGCTGCGCCTCGTTGTTGTACAACACGATCTGCCCGTACCCGTCAATGATGATGACCGAGTCGTTCAGGTGATCCAGTATATCTTTCAGCACGTCCATGTTTGTAATCATCCTTGTCGGATGTTCTCAAATGCTTTGTCTGGTTTTCTACAGTAAAAAATTAGAGAGGGTCTTACAGAGGATAGGGATCGAATGCAGGGACGTCCTGTCGGCCACCCCTCCATCGGGTAAATCCCTGTCATCGTCAATTTTTTCAGCTTCACCGGGGATGCCCGTATCAGTCTCGTCCAGGTGCCCATCGGAACAGCAACTTTCAACTTGCAGCCCCGGATGAAGGGTGAAAAAGGGTCCACTTTGTTTTTAATGCCTTCTGCCGGCAAGAAAGCGCAGGCGCCGCTCAACTCCTCTTTTTTTTTCCGAACGACCGGAAAAACTTTCCGAACGCCGGGATTTTTTTTCCGAAGCGTTCGGTCAATAGGTCGCGGCACGCCCGGCACATTCCTTTGCGCCTACACAACGGCCCTCAGGTACACTTCTCAGTGTGATCAGCCGTTCCTCGTCGTCCAGGCTAATGGTTTGAAAAATTTCGTCGGTTTCGCGGGCCGGCGCGGCAGCCGGCGAATCTTCAATCTGGAAGACAATGGCCATCGTTACTTTCTGACCATTTGCGGCAGGAACCAAGGAAAAATTTCCCTCCCGACCGGCATCTGTTGCGCGGAAGTCCCTGTCGGTCTCTTCAAATGCGGCTGGTTGATAGGAGTGCTCATGGCGGCACGTGTTGGCTTCGGCGAGTAGCTGCTGGATTTCGCCAAGCAGCGTGGACGGATATCCCGCCTGCCGGATCTGCCCTACGTGTTGAGCCGGGCTGGCGTACCGGGGATCAGTTGAAGGAATAATGGTTTTGTCCTTCAAAAGGAGGGCGACATTGGCCAAAAGTGAAATAACCAAGACCAGCCACATTTTTGAAAACCACGCTTCCTTTCTTTTGAGAGGGAGTACAGGGCGCTTGATCTCGGCCACGAGGCGGTCGACGACATGGTCTATCCCGCGGTCCGCGTCTACCGCAAACCGGTCGGCCATGACGAGGTCCTTGTTCTTGAGCTCGTCGAGGGTGATGTTGTACAGAACCGGCAGAATGACCTTTTCTTCTTCAATCTCTTTTGCCAGCAGCGTGTAGAATTCGCGGATGGTCCAGTTCTTTGACAGATACGTGGGGCTGAAGATCACAATTCCGTAGCGGGAGCGGTTCAGTCCGCTGGCAATCGTCTTTTCAATACTGTCGCCGATACCCAGTTCTTTTCCTGAATACCAGATGCGCAGGCCAGCTCTTTCCAGTCGTGCGCAGAGTTCATTTGCAATCGGGATTTTATCCTCAACAGCGTGAGAGATAAAAGCATCGTACTCGTACTTGTGTTGTCGCATTGTGTGTGTTTTTTTATGTTAAAAAACCCTAACAATGCAACGGAAGGCAAATAAATTTTCCGAACGACCGGAATTCTTTTCCGAACGACCC
>CAYMWA010000019.1:0-13802 GCA_964393795.1 uncultured Roseivirgaceae bacterium | reverse complement strand
GACCATCGACCATCGACCATCGACTATCTCCCCCTACGGCTTCAAAAAATTAAAGCGGCTCACAAGTTCATCCCGCATGTTTTTACTGATTTCGAGCACGTGCTGCCCCACCGTAACCATGTTTCCTTCGATGGCGCTGACTTTATTGACATTGACGACATATGACCGGTGAATGCGGATGAAATTGTCGTTCTGAATTTGTTCAAAAACGCGATTCATGCTCGCCGTCTGTACGTACGTTTTCTCGGCGGTGACGATGTTGCAATAGGAGCGGTCGGCGTGGAGGTAGAGGATGTCGTCGAGGTCAATGCGAACGAAGCTGTTGTCGCTCTTAATAAAGAAGTGGTCGATCCTGGGTGCATTAGGCGTGGATGGCTGTTGCGAGAAGGCGTTACTGAAGGCCAGGTCGATGGCCCTCACGAGGTCTGCCTCGTTGAAAGGTTTGGTGAGGTAGTTGGCCGGGCGCGTTTGCTTGGCGCGATGCAGGGTTTCGGCGTCGGACAGGTCGCTGAGATAGATGATGGGAAACGAATACATTTTCTGAATCATGTAGCCAGTGGAGATGCCGTCGAGTGCGCCTGCCAGTTTGATATCGAGGAGTACGAGGTCTGGCTCATGGCTCTTCAGGTACTCGAGCGCATCTTCCCCCCTGTCAAAGATGCCAACCACGTCAAAGTGATGCCTGCCCAGTTTAAGGGCAATATCCTCCGCGATAAGTGCCGAATCTTCGACGACGAGAACTTTTATGTGGCTCATGCTCAAATAGGAATGTGCAGGTCATAGGTCGTCCCGTTTTCCGATTTCACATTGAGATGACCCTTCAACTCCTTAATTAAGGTCGAGACGATCTTCATTCCAAACGTTTTCCGCTGCTTTTCATCGACTTCCGGCATGCCGCCGCCGTTGTCCGTTATGCGGATGTTGATTCCCGCCTCGGTTGCGGGCCAGGCGAGGTTCACCATGAGCCGGGGGTTGGGCTGGTTTTCGTAGGCGTGTTTAAACGCGTTGCTGATCAACTCGTTGAGAATCAGTCCGAGTGGTATGGCCTTGTCGACGTCGATGCTGATCGGCGGGATCTCCAGGTCGAGCTTGAAGTTCCGCTCGTGGTATCCGTAGGAATAGACGAGGTACTGGATCAGTTCGGTAATGTACTCTTTGATGTCCACCGTGCGGTTCTGGTCGACCGTATAGAGTTTGCGATGAATAAGCGCCATCGCGTTGATCCGGCTTTCGCTGCTCTTGACGGCCTTTATGGCATTGTCGTCCGTCAGCTGCTGTGATTGAAGGCTCAGCAGACTCGAAAGGATCTGGAGGTTATTCTTCACCCTGTGATGAAGTTCCTTCAACAGCAACTCAATGTGAACCTTGTTCTTGCGCACCGTGCGCAGGTTGTAGTAGATCAGCACCCCGATAATGAACACGAGCACCACGGCGAGCACCAGGCTCCGAATCCAGATTTGCCGGCGGTCCAGTTCAACCGCCTGCAGGAGGCCTTCCTTTTCCAGCAAAGCGATACGGTCTTCCTTTTTCATCGACTCGTAGCGCGTCTGCATCTCGGCCAGTACCTGCGCCTTCTCCTGGTTGAGCAGGCTGTCTTTGATCACCAGGAGGCGCTCGCTGTAATCAAGCGCCCGCTCGGGTTCGTTCTTTTTTCTGAAGAGCATCACCTGAATTTCGTAGTTGGCTTTCAACTGCTCGAGTAAGCCCATCTGCGTGGCGAGCGCTTCACTGCGGCTGAGTTCGTATTCCGCCTTTGCGAGCTTGTCCGTCAGCACATACACCTGCGCGAGGTTTTTGCGGGTAATACACTGGCCGGCTTTGTCGTCCGTCTCCAACCTGATCTTCAGCGCTTCCTGCAACAGCGACTCCGCCTCCTCTAGCCTGCCCATTTTGACCATGAGCTCGCCCATGTTGTTCAGGGATATTCCCTCTCCCACTTTGTCGTTTAGCTGATGCTTTATGTCCAGTGATCGCTTGAAATTATTGTAGGCACTGTCGTATTTCTTCAACAGGATGTAGACATTGCCGATGTTGTTGTAGGATGAGGCCATCCCTTTCACCAGCCCCAGTTTTTTCTTGACCGCCAGGGATCTTTCGTGGTATTCAAGCGAGAAGAATAGTTCGCCGATTTTCGAATAGACGTTACCGATCGTGTTGTAGCAGGAGGCGAGGTGGGCGGAAGATTCAGTCTTCTCAAGACGGCGGGCGGCGTTTAACAAGAATTCAAGAGACTTCTCGTAGAGGCCTTTCTCTTTGTACAGCATGCCGAGATTGATCTCCAGCGCACTGGTTCTGAGCGTATCTTGAAGATCGACATAGACAGTATGCGCAGAATTGTAAAAAAAAATACTACTGTCCATCTCGCCCAATTTGAAGTAAAGTACTCCCAGATTATTCAGATTTTCTCCCTTTCGGGTCAGGTTGTTTGTGATCTCATCATACTGAAGCGCCTTTTTGTAATATAAGGCCGCACTGTCATAGATTTGATTTCTCAGATAGTGACCGGCAAGAAACGATAGGTATACACTAATGGAGTCAGGATCGGTGGAGGCATACAACCGGGCGCGGACCGATTCAGGAGACCTCTGGGCTAGTGCCGGAAGTGATATAAAGAGCAAAAAAAACAAACGCCAAGCCACCTTACTTTTTATTACAAAGAAAGATACAAAAATAGGCGGTTTTTGGCGAAAAAAAGAGGCCGACCCACTGGGCCGGCCTTTGCATTTGATCAAAAGGTCTTAAATGCTCACCGTGTCCGCGGCGGCAGGAGACGAAAACCCGTCAGGAAAGGGCCCAAGAATAATCGGCTCATCTTCATCGTCAGTACCTACCACCGGCTCGACAGAGACGTCGCTACATGCAGCAGCAAAAAGCGTCACGAGGAAGGCGAGAAGTACAGGTAGTTTTTTCAGCGTTTTCATATTATTAGTGTTTAAAGTGGAGTTCACATCTATCTTCCGCTTCGTTGTCGTGTTTTTCCCTTCCGAAGCCCGGCCTCTCGGCCAGGCTGGAAGGTACTTTAAACACAATGCGGTCTTACTTGGAAGACATTACAAAGGTCGCCCAAGGCGCGCCGCTGGAGAGGATCGCTCCGTTCCTGAGTGTTGCCCAATTTTTCCCGTGTTTTCCTGAAAACTTCCCCAATTGCTAATAACTTAAGCGCGTGAAAATCAAAGTGCGTCACCTGCAGCGGCTGTTGTCACTTCTGTCCGAGAAGACCGGAGAACCCCTCGACCGGGGTGGATTGCGGAATATCGCAACGGAAGTCGGGGGAATCGGAGAGGATTACCTGTACAAGAAGATATTCTATGAAATCCGCGGCCGCGACAATGAAGACACGCTAAGCCTGCGCGATGCACAGCTGAATTCCGTGGCCCGCTTTCTGGGCTACCGTAACATTGCAACCGCCATCACCGCATTTGACACGCCGGTCGATGAACAACTGCTCAGCCTGGCAGGCAGCTACTATATTTATGTGCGCCAGAATTCGAGTAAAGGATTGGTGTTTCAGTCGCCGGTAGAAATCATGGAATTGGATGGGACCTTCGTGCTGCGGCTCAAAGGTCCGTCGTGGACCTATGAAGGCGACTTGAGAATCAAACACGGCTGCCTGTTCGTGCTGCTTGAATCGCCCGAACACAAGTCGTTTTATCACATTTACAAAATCGGTACGCGTCGCAACCCGCGCGTAGTTCAGGGCATCTTTTCCGGCGTCTCGACCGCCTTTGACCCCATCGGCGGTCGGGCGGTGTTGCTGAAAGTCAAAGCGCCGTTCTCAACACTTCAAAACCGCGCCTTCACACTCGATGAATTGTCGCGCTCCGAGCTTAACGACCATAACGTCCTCGCACGGTACTTCGCCCTCTACACAACCAACAACCTCAGCATCAACAAGGTGGTGGGGTTTGATGTGGAAGATCTGGAAGAGTGAAGGGGGGGTGCGTCACAGTTTGAGGGGGAGCCGTTGGGGATTGGCGGTCAGCTTGGTTTACGGTGCGGGCGGGTTGCAGGTTGCAGAGTTGCAGGTTGCAAAGTTGCAGGATGACCGGTCCCCGAGCTTGCCGAAGGGCCGGGTTGCAGGTTGCAAGGTTGCAGGCCTGTCTGCGGAGTTCGTGTAGGGTTGAGAACCGCAACCCTCAGCCTGGATTCAACTTCCGGGAAGTTCAAAACTTCCCGGAAGTTGCCGTTCGGCTCAAGCCTGCAACCCGCAACTCGCCTGCTCTAAATAAGGACCGCCCCTTCGGCAAGCTCAGGGACCGGGCAACGGGCAACCAGTAACCGGCCCTTCGGCAAGCTCAGGGACCGGGTAAACTTGCAACGTCCAAAGCCGTCCCTCTCGGTGTAGTCTTCACCAACTTGCAACTTTGCAACCTCTAACCTGCAACCTGCAACTCTGCAACCTATTCCGGCACCCAAACCACTGCGTCGGCGATGATGAGTCCGTTGGCGTCTTTGTTTGAAACCTGAATGAAATTCTCCTTTCCACTGCGGAGGTCGTAGGTGCCCAGCGGCACCCATTCGCCGGAAGTCTGGCCCTCTACCCGAATGTCGGATTCATTGATCGTGATTCCATGATTGCGCTTGCCATCATTGATAATTACCAACGTGCTGCCCGAGATGTCCTTCACCTTGGGCACATAGATGTATCCTTGGTACCTGCCATCTTTCGGAATGTCAGCTGTAAACCGCACACTGGCGACCTCGGCATTGCCTGGTTCGTGCACCAGGAAATCCGGTCCGTATCCGCCACGCTCCCGGACGGCCCAGCCGCCTTTGCGCTGTACGTTCAGGGAATCGCGGTTGTCGACCATCACCTCGAAGACACTTCCGTCGGCGAGCGGATCGTTTTTCAGCTTTTGTTGCAGCACTGAGACATTGATTTCCTGTACCGATTTTCCGCTGTCAATCGCCATGACCGCGGCCGTCGCGGATGACTGAGCCAGCACCATGAACACCGGTTCCATCCGGATCGATCCGAAAGCAATGTGGGTAGCCGACAAACACACCGGCACCAGCAGGTTGGCACACTCCGATGCCTTTGGTGTCAGCGACCGGTAGGCAATAGGATACGGGCCAAAACCGCCCACTTCCACGTTGCCCTCGTTCTTTACCTGGCCGTCTACCACCAATCGCTGAGTATTGTGGGAGTCCATCGTATAGGCCGCCATCCCTACCCCATCGGTCACTACTTCCCGCCCCTGGCAATTGTGCTGGGTCATGACATAGCTGCCGATCATTCGGCGTGCTTCGCGAATGTACAGCTGTGGTGTCCAGTGTCTGTTGTCCACGTACTCATCCTTGGGATAGCCCCATTCCAGCATCGCATCACGCAACTCGCTGGGTACGCCCGGGTCATGTCCGAAAAAATACAGGAGGCCTTTTGTATAACGGGTATGGTTTTCAATAATCCGGGCGCGCGTGTTGTAGTCGCCGTCGGGGTATTCGTAGTTCATCCCAATCATGTCCGTCGAAAACGCGCCTCGGTTGTTGATGTCGGTCTTTTGATTGGGCATGTGGCTCCATATAAAATAGTCGTTGAGCGCACGCCGGTCAGGATAGGCATCGAACAATCTCAACAGCAATTCATACCGCCTCGGATCATACCCTTCGGGCTGCATAATCTGCATCCGGTTCGCGGGATCATTAGTGAGACAGATACGGTAGTTGTACGCTTGCACCTTCTTGTCACCGGTACCTGCGGGAAGAAGCTCGCCGTCGCTGATGCCCCAAAGCAGTCCGCTTTCAGGATCACCCGGAACTTTGTACGGATCAATCCCATCGGGGAACTGGTGGTTTTTCATCAGTTGAACGCCGTTGATCGTTTCGTTGTATTGGCTGTTCGCTTCCCGTCCAACGGTGTAAGAAACGCCGGCACGCGCCATCAGGTCTCCCTCATAGCCGCAGTCAATGTACATCTTTGCCCGCACGACGATGTCTGACGCGCTCGAGGGGTTGACAGCATTCTCGAGTACAACTTCGACGATGCGGTTTCCCTGTTTTCTTACTTCTTTGAGCCGCGTTTCGTACAGCACTTCGAATCCGCCTTTGCGTACATAGTCATGGAAAATTCCGAGCGCTACTTTTGGTTCAAATATCCACTGCTCCAGTTTTCCATAGTGGTCGCCCACCTTGCGGTAGAATTGACGCGCGATGCCGGTGATGGCGTATTTGTTGCCGATGTCGGTATAGCCCAGCCCTCCCGAAGTGAGTCCGCCAAGGCGTTTGCCTGGTTCGATGAGTACGGCTTTCCTGCCGAGCTTTTCAGCCGTGTATGCGGCGACCACTCCCGCGGACGTGCCGCCATAGACACAAATGTCAGTCTCAATAACCCTCTGGCTAAACGCAGATGGAGCGAGAAAGAAGAGAAGGAGGAGGAGCGTAAGTGAGGTGTATCGGTGGATCATCGTTGTGCTGGCATTTTCCAATGGCGGTTCCATGCGCTTCTGTTTCCGCGGTTTCCGCCTGACGGAATAAAAATATCGGATATGGCGCTGAAAACCAACCCGCGGCGGCGCTGATGGTCCTATTCACCGCTTAGCGCTGGGAATATCCGGACGATTTCCTAAATTGAATGGCATTTAATACCAACCTAAATTAACTAACAACCTATCGCATGAAGACGAATCGAAGAAACTTCTTAAGAGTGTCAGGACTGGCAGGCGTAGGGCTGGCAGGGGGTGCCGGACTGATCAACGGACATCCGGCGGAAGCCGCAACAAATGAAATCGCGCAGAACGGACTGAAACGCAGGCAACATTTTAACATGAGTGGTTATGCCGCTCCAAAAATAGAAACAGTGCGTGTCGGCATCGTGGGACTTGGCCAGCGCGGGCCGGGAGCGGTTAAGCGGCTAAGCAAGATCGACGGCGTTGACATCAAAGCCCTCTGCGACGTGCGGCCCGACCATGCGCAGAAGGCAAAGAAATTACTCGACGGAACGAAACACAATCCGCAACTGTACACTGCTGATGAAAACGACTGGAAACGGATGTGCGAGCGTGACGACCTTGACCTTATCTATATTGCCACACCCTGGGACTTGCACACGCCGATGGCCGTTTATGCGATGGAGCATGGAAAGCATGCCGCGTCGGAAGTACCTGCAGCCACTACGCTGGATGAATGCTGGCAACTGGTAGAGACGTCGGAGAAGACAAAGAAGCATTGCATGATTCTGGAGAACTGTTGCTATGACTTCTTCGAACTGCTTACGCTCAACATGGCGCGTCAGGGATTCTTTGGAGAAATCCTTCATACCGAGGGTGCCTACATCCACGCGTTGCTCGACCTCAACTTCGACAAAGACGCATATTATGAAATGTGGCGCCTGAAAGAGAACTTCAGAAACGGCAACCTCTATCCTACTCACGGACTCGGGCCCGTTGCGCAGGCACTCAACATCAACCGCGGCGACCGCATGGATTACCTTGTATCGGTTTCTACCAATGACTTTCAAATGGCGGAGGAGGCGAAAAAACGTGCGTCCACTGACAGCTTTTATCAGCCATTTGTCAACAAGAATTTCCGTGGCAACATGAACACTACCACCATCCGCACGGTGAACGGAAAAACAATCATGCTGCAACACGACGTCACTTCACCACGTCCGTATTCCCGTATTCACCTTCTCAGCGGAACCAAAGGCACGGCGCTGAAGTATCCCGAACCGAAAATCTCCCGCGGGCACGAAGGCTGGGTCAGCCAGGAAACCTTTGACGCGCTTGAAAAAGAATACGCCCCTGCCATTGTTACCCGCGTCGGCGAAATGGCCAAACAGGTCGGCGGCCACGGCGGGATGGACTTCCTTATGGACTGGAGATTGATCGACTGCCTGCGCAACGGAATCCCCCTCGATATTGACGTGTACGATGCTGCACTGTGGAGCGCCATCTCGCCGTTGAGCGAAAAGTCAGTCGCCAATCGCTCGAAGAGCATTGACGTCCCTGACTTCACCGCGGGCGCCTGGAAGACGAATACACCCGTTGATATTACGCTTTCAAAGGGAGGCAACACCAAGGTGCTTATCAGCGCGCGCTGACGGCGTGAGGCGTGAATCGTGAGACGTGAGACGTGAGTTGTGAGTTGTGAGTTGTGAGTTTGAAGTGCGGCTTTGAGCTAATCTAGCAACCCATGTTCAAGCAAAGGCCGTTGTTAACGCACCAACTTACTCACCACTCACGATTCACGTCTCACGTCTCACGACTCACGACTGCCGCTCACCACATCACTTAACTCAAAACTATTATGCAAGTACACATTGCCCCTGACAACAAAAAGCTCGGTGAAGCTGCAGGACGCGCTGCGTCAGCAATCATCCGTGAAGCAATAAAGGAAAGGGGTGCTGCCAATATTATCCTCGCTACGGGAACAAGTCAGTTTGAAACACTGAGTGAACTGATTCGCGACAAGGACATCGACTGGAGCAAGGTCGTCATGTTTCATCTGGATGAATATATCGGTCTGCCCGTCACTCATCCGGCCAGTTTCAGGAAATATCTCACTGAACGATTTCTCGCAGCGGTGCCACCCCTCAAGGCGGCACACCTCATCGACGGTGAAGGGAATATAAAAGAGGTGTGCGACCAGTTGGGCAATCTTATCCAGGCACATCCAATCGATGTGGCGCTGGTAGGCATTGGCGAAAATGGACACCTCGCCTTCAACGATCCACCCGCGGACTTTGAAACACAACTTCCCTACATCGTCGTCGAACTTGACGCCGCCTGCCGTCAACAACAACTGGGTGAGGGGTGGTTTACATCAATAGATGAGGTGCCGAAACGGGCGATCAGCATGTCGATCAACCAGATCCTCAAATCGAAACATATCATCTGTTCCGTTCCTGACAAAAGAAAAGCGGAGGCGGTAAAGAACACATTCGAACAACCGGTGAGCAATCTCTATCCGGCCTCCGCGCTGCGCAACCATCCGAATTGTACGATCTACCTCGATATCGATTCGGCCAGCAAGCTTAACGGTTGACTTCTTAAATGACCTTCCCTATCTTCATTGAATCTTAAGCATACGTTACCGTCATGAACACTCGCCCCACCGCACTATTGGCACTGGCCTTCCTCCTTTACACGTCGTGTCATCCCTCACAAACCAAACAGGACAATGAAAGCACGCACGCTGAACCTGCGGTTACGCTGGAGGAGCATGAGGCGGAGAAAAGAATCGATGTCCTGATCGATGGGCAGTTGTTCACTTCGTACCGTTGGCCCGACAGTGTGTATAAGCCAATCCTCTATCCCATTATATCCGCCGGCGGTCACATCGTGACCCGTGGCTTTCCACTTGATCCCCGCGAAGGGGAGCGTCAAGACCACCGACACCAGGTCGGCAACTGGCTGAACTACGGTGATGTTAATGGCAATGACTTTTGGGGAAACGGTCATACCGGAACGAAATCCCCGAATGGGGGAACGATCGTACACGTTGGCGCGAAGAAGACTTCCGAAGGTCCCGGCGAAGCGGTGCTGGAGACCGCATCCCGCTGGGTCGATTCCACCGGAAACGAACTCATGTCGGAAAAAACACAGTTGCGGTTTGCTGCTGAAGATTCCATCCGGATCATCGACAGGATCACCACACTCACGGCCACCGCGGCTAAGCCGGTTCTCTTTAAGGATACCAAGGAGGGAATGTTCGGGATCAGGGTGGCGCGATCGCTGGAACTGCCTTCAGAAGATGACAAGGGCATGGCCACCGGAAACTACCGGAGCAGTGAAGGTATCAGCGGTGCGGAAGTATGGGGAACCCGGGCGCGATGGATGGATCTCTATGGAAATGTCGATAATGAAAAGGTAGCCCTTATTATTTGTGATCATCCCGACAACATCGGTTATCCTACTTACTGGCATGCGCGGGGCTATGGATTGTTCGCGGCCAATCCGCTGGGTCAAAAAGACTTTACCGAGGGACGCCAGGAAATGAATTTCCAGCTGGCACCGGGTGATTCGGTAACGTTCAGATACCGCGTTGTTATCGCGTCAGGGGCGTATCCGGATGACGCGATGATCAATGCATGGGCTGATGATTTTGCGAAAATAGAGTGACTTTGGCTGTTAGCTGTTGGTTATTGGCTATTGGTTGTTGGCTGTTGGCCTTTGGCTATTGGACTGTAGGCTTTGTTTGAGATACAACATGGTTTATTAATTTTCGTCTGTAACTTTTAACAATGCCGCCAAGTCGATTTCACGCGTTCTAGCCAATAGCTAAAAGCCAACAGCTAACAGCCAATAACCAATAACCACTTTCTAACTCATCAACATGACAAGAAGAAGAGATTTCCTTAAAAGCATTTCCCTGACAACGGCGGCGCTGGCCGTCTCCGGAGAAGGACTTTTTGCGCTGCCGAAAAAACGCACAAAGATGAAGCCGGGACTGGTGACCTATCAGTGGGCCAAAGACTGGGATGTGCCTACCATCATCGCCAATTGCGAAAAAAGCGGACTGCTTGGAGTGGAGCTTCGAACCGAGCACAAACACGGCGTAGAACCTACCCTCACACAGGCGCAACGCAAAGAAGTAAAGCGCCTCTTTGACAACAGCAACGTGACGTTTATCGGGTACGGATCGAATGTGGAGTTCGATAGCCCTGATCCCGCCATCCTCAAAAAAAACATCGACTTCGGGAAGGAATTGGTGAAGCTGAGTCATGACATCGGCGGCACCGGCGTAAAAGTAAAGCCCAATAGGTTTCATGCCGATGTGCCGCGCGAAAAAACCATCGAGCAGATCGGCAAGTCGCTGAACGCATTGGCCACGTTTGCCGCCGACTACAACCAGAAAATACGGCTGGAAGTCCACGGCAGAGAAACTCAGGAGTTGCCCAACATGAAAGCAATCATGGATGTGGCCGACAACCGCAACGTAGTGGTCTGCTGGAACTGTAACCCCGAAGACCTGAACGGCAAAGGATTCGAGTACAATTTCAACCTGATCAAAGACCGCCTTGGCGATACCATTCACGTGCACGAAATGGACACTGTACCCTATCCCTGGCAGGAATTGATGAACCAACTCGTCAGGATGAAATACGATGGTTGGGTGCTGTGGGAATGCGTGTCCAAACCGCAAGACACCGTTAAGGCCATGACCGATCAAAGGAAAATCTGGCAATCCCTTGTAGCAAAGGCGTCGTAATCAGCGCCCGCGCACAACGTCACTGGCCCTGCAACCCGGCCCCTTTCCGCTCCATGAATATCATGGGCATTTGACATGTCATGACACCGGTCAGGTAAAGCACATGCTACCAGCAGATTATTTAGAAAATCTCTAAACAAATTATTTTAGAATCAGTCTAAATAAATATATTTGCTTCAGCAAATCAAAACAGACTGACATGACCCATACCCTACTTAACCCCCGAGTTCTCCTCTTTTTTGCAGCAATCGCTGTTTTTTCTTGCGATGATGATGATGAAACCCCCGGCCTTCGCACCAAGGTCGACTATGCGTCGCTTAGTCCGACTACTCCCTATGCAACGGCATTTGAGGATGAGGACGGCGTATCGACAGTAGACCTGACGGAAGGGAATGTGCGGTTTCAAATGTTTTATTCCATCAATAATTATATGTCTTCGCACATTTCCGCCAACGAACAGATCGATGCGGAGATCCTCAGGAACATGTTTACGAACACGGGTAATCCGTTTTTCGATATTTCGGCGTCCATCACCATCGACGGTGATGCTTTGAATTCGTCGGGCATTCAATTGAGGGACGCCGTTGCTGTATCGAAAGGCGAAGCAGAAGCGGAGGCTGAGCGCGAAAGGATTGAAGGGTATTTTGATCAGATCGAAACCGCCAGCACGCACATTTTGGAAACCGCTGCCGCGGGACAGGCAGGCAAGATCGAAAACCGCCTCCTTGACGATAAAGGTATTGAACTTGCGCAAGTGATCCAGAAAGCCCTCATCGGTGCCCTTCAACTGGATTACATCGGCAATACGCTGATGGATGAAGGACTCACCGCCGACAACACCAGGTTAGTAAACGATGAAAACTATACCGCCCTTGAACACAATTGGGATGTGGCCTACGGCATGCTTACACTGAACCCGGTTTATCTCGAAGGCTCCACCAACGACACCCGTGGCACAACCGAATTTGGTGCCGGCTCTTATATATGGGAGTACAATAAGGGCGCTTTCGCGGATATCTATCCCGCTTTTCTGAAAGGACGTGCCGCGATCGTGAACAATGATCGCTCTACGCTTCAGGCGCAGGCTACTTTTATTCGGACGGAATTTGAGAAAGCGCTTGCCAGTGCGGCGCTTGGCTATCTCGGCAAATGGAAGACGGATGACAACGATGCGGACCGTGCCCACCATATCGGCGAAGGACTCGGCTTCATCTACTCGCTGCGGTATGCCACCCTTCACGGAGCAGATGCAGCTTTTTCCGAAAGCATAATCGAGAACCTTGTGGGCTCAGAAAACGGATTCTGGGATATCGATGCCGCCAAAATCAACGCTGCATCGGAAGCCATTCAGGAGAAGTTCAACCTTTAGTCAACATAATAAAGGACGTCCTGTATCCGCAGGCGTCCATGTAATTGAAAACCGAATGGGTTGATGCATGCGCATCAATCCATTCACATTTAGCGGGTATGAAAAAAATCAAGCGAACAGCAGCTTTTCTATTACTCAGTGCCGTGATCGCCTCCTGTGGAGGGAACGAAAAAGAACCGTCCACAGCCGACAATACGAAGGACCGTAAAATAATTCTCGCACACTGGGCCGACAATATCATTATTCCGGCCTTCGATGATTTCCAGGAAGTACTGGATGTGATGGTCGACAAGAGTGAAGCATTTACTACGTCTCCGAGTACAACTTCTCTGGCAGAATTTCGAAGCGCCTGGGCTGACGCCTATACCGAATGGCAGAAGACGGAACTGTATGCGTTCGGTCCTGCAGACAAATACACCCTGCGGAATTTCTTTAACATCTATCCTGCCGATGTTGACGGTATCCACGCCAACATGGCCGACCCATCGGCAAACCTCGACTTGCCTGCGGCCTACGCCACGCAGGGGTTTCCGGCACTGGATTACCTGCTTAACGGAGTCGGAGCCAACGATGATGCGATTGTGGCGGCATACACCACTGACCCTGACGCACAGCCGCGACTCGACTACCTCAGCCGGATCACCACGCGTATGCACACGCTCCTGAACCAGGTCATCACAGAATGGAAAGGCCCCTATCGCGATGCGTTCGTTGACAAAACCGGACTCGACATCGGATCTTCAATGGGCGTAGCCGTCAACACCTACGTATTACACTACGAACGCTATATCCGGTCGGGAAAGATCGGCATACCCTCCGGGGCGGCGATCGGTGGTACGGGCGTTCCTTACCCCGAAGGCGTAGAAGCATTCTACAAGCGCGACATCTCGCTCCAACTGGCGAAGACGGCGCACCAGGCGGCGTGGGATTTCTTCAACGGTATCGCTATTGGCACCGGTGAAGCCGGGCCTTCTTTCAAAACATACCTCGATGCGCTTGGCGCGAAAGACCCTTCCACCGGAACCAAACTGTCGGATATCATCAATACGCAATTCGAGACGATTGCAGATGAGCTAGAAACACTGTCGCCAGACCTTTATGCACAAATCCAAACGGACAACACCCCGATGGAACAGACATATGCGGCCATGCAAAAACTGGTGCGCATGCTGAAGGTCGACATGACCTCGGCCATGAGTGTAACGATTACGTATACCGACAACGACGGAGACTGAGGAGGGTTGCAGGATGACCGGTCCCTGAGCTTGCCGAAGGGCCGGGTGCG
>CAYMWA010000018.1:0-33932 GCA_964393795.1 uncultured Roseivirgaceae bacterium | reverse complement strand
ACGCCGGCACGGCATTATCCGTATAGTCGCTTACGGGAAGACAGCTACACATGAGATTGCGATCGCCATAGGCGTTGTCGATGCGGCTCACGGCAGGCCAGAATTTCATATCCCGAACAAAGGGTAACGGATACGCTGCCCGCTGTCTGCTGTACGGCTTGTCCCAGTCATCGGCGGTCACCACGGCGGCGGTATGCGGCGCGTTCTTTAACAAGTTGTCTTTGCGATCGGCCCTGCCTTCCTCTATCTCGCGGATTTCTTCTCTGATTTGAATCAGCGCATCACAGAAGCGGTCGAGTTCCTCCTTCGGCTCGCTCTCAGTAGGCTCGATCATCAACGTGCCGGCTACCGGGAAGGAGACGGTCGGTGCATGAAAGCCGTAATCCATCAGGCGCTTGGCAATGTCTTCAACTTCAACGTCCGCCTTTTTGAAATCGCGGCAGTCAATGATCATCTCGTGTGCGCATCGGCCATTCGCGCCGGCATACAGCACTTTGTAGTGCCCATCGAGGCGGGCCTTGATGTAGTTGGCATTCAGAATGGCGACGCGCGTTGCCCGTGTCAGTCCTTCCCCGCCCATCATGGCAATGTAAGCATACGATATCGTCAGTATGCTTGCACTTCCCCAAGGTGCGGCAGACACCGCAGAGATGGCCTGATTGCCTCCGGTTTTTACTACCGCATGGCCAGGTAAGAACGGCTTCAGTTTATCGTTGGCACAAATGGGTCCCATACCCGGGCCACCACCGCCGTGGGGAATACAAAACGTCTTGTGAAGGTTGAGATGGCAGACGTCAGCACCGATGCTCGCGGGCGATGTCAGGCCTACCTGCGCATTCATGTTCGCGCCATCCATATAGACCATGCCGCCATGTTGATGGACTACGTTACAAATTTCGGTGATCGACTCCTCGAAAACGCCGTGAGTTGAAGGATAGGTGACCATCAGACATGCCAACTGGTCACTGAATTGTTGTGCTTTTGCCTTGAGGTCGGCGACATCAATCTTACCGTCGGCATCCGACTTCACCACCACCACCTGCATACCTGCCATCACCGCGCTGGCCGGATTTGTTCCATGAGCGGAAGCGGGAATCAGCGCAATTTTCCGCTGCGCTTCATTCCTGCTCCTGTGGTAGGCACGAATGGTCATCAGTCCGGTGTATTCACCCTGCGCGCCGCTGTTGGGTTGCAGGGAGACGCCGGTGAAGCCGGTGATTTCTTTGAGCCAGTCTTCGAGTGTGCCAATCATCCCGAGGTAGCCGGTGGTTTGATCAGCAGGTGCGAAAGGATGAATATTAGCAAACTCGGGCCAGGTGAGCGGCATCATCTCTGTGGTCGCGTTGAGTTTCATTGTGCACGAACCGAGCGGTATCATCGAATGGACCATTGACAGGTCCTTGTTTTCGAGTCGCTTGAGATAGCGAAGCATTTCGTGTTCGGAATGATGCGTATTGAAAACCGGATGGGTGAGGAACGGCGTCTTTCGGATAAGAGATGCCGGCCAGCTGAGCTCCATACCATTCGAAGCGTGATCGGAATTCTTGCTATGGGCAACGGCGGCGAAGACTTCGAGTATAAGTTGACAATCTTCGGCGGATGTCGTTTCATCTACTGAAATGCCTACGTGATTATCCTCCAAATACCGAAAGTTTAGTTGGCGCTTCTCAGCTTCCCGAAGGATGGCTTGCTTATCCGCGACAGCGATCTTCAACGTATCGAAGTAGTGGGCATTCACCTGTTGGAAACCGTGGGCCTTGAGGCCGGCGTCAAGTTTACGCGCAAGGGCATGAACCCTTTCAGCAATTTTTTTGAGCCCTTTCGGGCCGTGGTAAACAGCGTACATGCCGGCGATGACGGAGAGCAGCACCTGCGCGGTGCAGATGTTCGAGGTGGCCTTCTCGCGGCGGATGTGTTGTTCCCGTGTCTGGAGTGCCATCCGATAGCCGGGATTGCCAGAAGCGTCGACAGAGGCTCCGATGATGCGACCCGGCATCTGCCGTTTAAATTCATCACGTGTGGCAAAGTATGCCGCGTGCGGTCCGCCGAATCCCATCGGCACGCCGAAGCGCTGTGTCGACCCCACAACGGCGTCGGCACCCATTTCTCCCGGGGACTTGACAAGCAGGAGACTGAGCAGGTCAGCGGCTACCACCACGGAAAGATCCGTTGCATGCGCGGAGGTAATAAAGGATGTGTAGTCTTTCAGCGCTCCGTCATTTCCGGGGTTCTGTACCATGACCGCGAAAAAGTCAGGCGCATTGACGTCAAATTTCGCTACATCGCCGACGACTAACGTGACACCTATCGGCGCCGATCGCGTTCGCAGAACATCAATGGTCTGCGGATAGGTGTTCTCATCGACAAAAAATTTATGCGCGTCTTTTTTTGAAGCTTTTCGGGAGGCGTAAAAGAGATGCATCGCTTCGGCTGCCGCGGTAGCTTCATCAAGAAGCGATGCGTTGGCGATCTCCATCCCTGTAAGGTCCATGACCATCGTTTGGTAATTGATAAGCGCTTCCAGTCTTCCCTGCGCGATTTCGGCCTGATACGGTGTGTACGCGGTGTACCACCCCGGGTTTTCAAGCACGTTTCGCAGGATAACCGGAGGGGTGATGGTACCGTAGTATCCCGCGCCGATAAATGATCTGAAAATCCGGTTTTGATCAGCCAGCTTGCGGAAAGTCTGAATGAAGTCATGTTCCGACTGCGCGTTGGGGAGGTCGAGGGGTTTCTTCAGCCGGATGCCGGTGGGAATTGTCTGATCGATAAGTGTCTCCAGCGATGGTGCGTTCACCGTGCTTAACATTTCTTCGATCTGTTGTGAATCCGGTCCAATATGCCGGGATGCGAATGCTTCGTGGTATTGTGAGTGAATGGCCATTGATGATTCCCGTATCGCGGGTCCGTATTTTTCCGATCGCAAAGGTAACGTAGTTATAACAGATTTAACAGTGCAGGCAACGCATCAACCGGCAATTTTTGGGTCTTGAATATTGGTCACCGGTAGTTTGGCAATATATTTGGGAAAGTAGGTTAAATTTGGGGTTTACCCTTTAATTGTAACCCGGTCTTATGAAATCAAGGTTCTTTGTTGCCGCCTTCATCCTGATCGCAGCAAGTTTCACGGCGCGTTCGCAATCCGATCCTGAAAAGTACGCGGCATTAATTTCGCCGTCGGAGCTTGAAGAAAATTTGCGAATTGTCGCCTCCGATGCGCTGGAAGGACGAAGGACGGGCACCCGCGGACAAAAAATGGCCGCCGCCTTTATCGCGTTTGAATTTGAGGCAATGGGATTGAAGCCGCCTGTGAACGGCAGCTATTATCAGCCCTTTCAACTCTATCAGAGCGTTCCCGGAGAGGTGTATGTGTCGGCGGGCAACCGGCGTTTTGAAAACTTCAACGAAGTGATCTATTACGGAAACGATTACTCCGGAGGAGAAGTGGCTACGGACATCGTCTTCGTCGGCAAGGCCAGACCTGAAGACCTCGAGCGCCTGGAAATCGAAGGCAAGGCGGTGATGATTATGGTCGGACCGGATGGCGACTACCGCAGCGCAGTATCGCTCGTCCGTGCAAAGAATGCCGGTATGGTGTTTATCCAAAACACTGACACCGACGAAGCCTTTCGCGAATACGCGCAGCAATTCAGGCGGTACCTGGCCGGAGGCCGGCTCACCCTCAGTAAGCCCCGGATAGCGGACCAGGCAAGGGGCGTGTTCTTTGTGTCGCCTGCTGCGGCGGCCAGTATCTTCAATACATCGATAGAAACGTTATCAAAAGCCTCGGAGAGCACAAAGAAAAATGCCTTGAAAAAAATCGGGCAGGCCCGTGTATCGTACAAGACATCAGTGGATATAAAAACGGTGGACACTGAAAACGTCCTGGGATTTCTTGAAGGCACAGACAAGAAAGACGAAGTGCTGGTCGTTACTGCGCACTATGATCATATTGGAAAAAAAGAGAACGGTGAAGGAGACTTGATCAACAACGGCGCTGACGATGACGGCTCCGGCACGGTGGCGGTGATTCAAATGGCAAAGGCGTTTGCACAAGCGAAGAAGGACGGTAAGGGTCCGCGGCGAAGCATTTTGTTTATGACGGTGGCAGGCGAGGAAGAAGGTCTGCTTGGCTCTGAGTATTATACCGAACATCCGATCTTCCCACTGGAAAATACAGTCGTCAATCTGAACATCGACATGATCGGCCGGCGGGATGACCAGCATAGCGACAGTCCGCCTTATGTGTACGTCATTGGAGCAGACAAATTATCCTCTGAACTGCACGCCATCAGCGAAGCAGAAAACAGAAAGCATACGAAATTGATTTTTGACTATACGTATAATGATGAAAACCATCCGGCCAGGTTGTACTATCGCTCCGACCACTGGAATTTCGCCAAGCGCAACATTCCCATCATTTTCTACTTTGACGGTATTCATGAAGATTACCACCTGCCCAGCGATGAAGTTGATAAAATCGAATTCGATTTGTTGACCGCCCGGACCAAGTGTGTGTTTTTCACCGCTTGGGAAATCGCCAATCGCGAGAAGAGAATTATGCCGGATGAAGACAAACTGCGAAGGTAGCGGCTATGCAGGAAAGAAAGCGGGAGGCCCATCATGGTGCCTCCCGTTTTCGTTTTAAGGGTTGCTCGAATTAATCGAGGATGTATCCTGTTCCGTGCTTTGATCGTCATAGCCTTGATCCATGCCCGGTGTGGAGGTGGTATCCATGCGCATGTCGGTCGTATCGGCTTCCAGCGCATCGTCCGAATAGTTACTGTTGTTTTCGGTATCCGTGTTTCGGGCGGCTTCGTTTGAACCGCTTCCGCCACCACAACTAAACGCAATTGCAGCAAGGAAAATCAATATTACCTTTTTCATTTCTTTCAGTTTAAGTTTTACAATTTTTTAATTCACATGCTAACCGCCGCAAGCGGTAAAGACGTCAATCCCGTGAATTAAATTTTTGTGCCCGCAGCGAATGTGCTCGCTGCGGTTAAAGGTGAAATTCCTGTGAGGAGAAAAGCCACGCTCTGAACCAGCGCTTTGTTGGCTTGAAGGAAAGCCGGAAATACAGGTTATAACGATTGCGGTACCCGCTGCTTTACAAATCGACTACAGCGGAACGTTAACGTGCCGTTCAGCATGATATGATGAGCGAACGAGGGGCCCGGATTCAACATACTTCAACCCCCGCTTCAGTCCTTCTTCACGATAAAGTGCGAAAATATCGGGATGAACGTACTCGATCACTTCATGGTGATGCTTTGTCGGTTGAAGATATTGCCCAAGTGTGAGGATCATCAGGCCGTTTTCGACAAGGTCGTCCATCGCCTGGAAAACTTCGTCGCGCGTCTCGCCCAGACCAAGCATAATACCCGATTTTGTGCGTTTGCCTGCTTCGCGGATCCGCCTGAGTTGTTCGAGGCTGCGTGCGTACTTTGCCTGTGGCCTTACCGTGCGATACAAACGGGGCACGGTCTCCATGTTATGGGATACCACTTCCTGACCCCCTTCGATCATTCGTGCCAATGCATCCCAGTTACCTTTCGTGTCGGGAATCAGCGTTTCGATTGTCGTGGTGGGTGTCAACTTCTTGATTTCGATAACCGTCTGATACCAGATTTCCGCACCGCGGTCCTTGAGTTCGTCGCGGTTGACGGAGGTAATGACAGCGTGTTTTACCTGCATTCGTTTAACTGCCTCCGCTACCCTTCGCGGTTCGTCCACATCGTACTCGGTAGGGCGCCCGGTAGCGACGGCGCAGAACGTACAGCTGCGTGTGCAGATGTTTCCGAGGATCATGAACGTTGCGGTACCTGCGCCCCAGCACTCGCCCATATTAGGGCAGTTGCCGCTCTCGCATATCGTGTGAAGTTTGTAGTTATCAACGAGTTTCCGCACCCGGGCATATTCGGGTCCCACCGGCAGTTTTACCCTGAGCCAGTCGGGTTTACGTTTGCGGGGTTGTTCTTTGGATATAACAGGTAGTTCGATCATGACAGTAGACGTGTGGTTACCGGCAGGCGTCGGGTACACAACAACCGGCAACGTGATTTGGTTTGTACGCAGACCAATTGTTTTACTTCCCGATCACCTCTTTGTACTCCGCCGCGGAGAGCAGGCCATCGCCCTGGGTTTCGGATAGCTCGACCTTGATCATCCATCCTTCGCCGTAGGGATCTTCATTCACTTTTTCCGGACTGCTGTCGAGCAGGGGGTTCACTTCCAATACCTTCCCCGACAACGGCATGTACAGGTCCGAGACAGTTTTTACAGCCTCTACCGTGCCGAAGATCTCGTGTGCATTTACCTGCTGTCCTACGGTATTAATGTCGATGTAAACGATATCGCCCAATTCGCTTTGCGCGAAGTCGGTGATGCCCACGACAGCCGTATTGCCGTCCAGCTTCACCCATTCGTGATCTTTGGTGTACTTGAGTCCCTCGGGAATATTCATGGTATTTGCGTTTTGCCAAAAATAGGGAAAATTGGGATTAGTCCACAGTCCACGGTCGTCCAGAACTTCCGGGAAGTTTCAAACTTCCCGGAAGTTGCGACTATTGCGCGAGGCTGAACCGCACCTGAACGCCAAACCGGGAGGTGGAGCGGGGATAGGAGTTGGTGACCAGGGGCTCGTTGATCGTCCGTTCAAAGTAGCCCTGGACAGTAAGTTTTTCATTGACAACGTAGCTGATATTGGGCCGCAACTGGAAATTAATGTTGCCATTGGTGATCGTGCTGAGGTCGTCAACTTTGCGCTGGATCGTCTTGTTGTCGCTGATGGAAAAGTTCATCCTGAAGGTTACGTCGTTCTTCAATACGATGGTTCGGCCCTGCGATTTAAAGGGCAACTTCATGTTGTTTTTTGTGAAGCCGATCTCACATGTAATGTCCTTGCTCGTCAACTCGGTAACCTGGGCGTTGCTGATGTTGAGCGCAAGGTCGCGTTTGGTCTTGTATTCCGCCCGGGCGGTGAACCTGCCCTTGGTTCTGACATTGATGCCGATGAGCGGGGCAAACTGCTCGGAGATCAACACCTGGCTGATGACGTATACCGGCACAACATCGCCGTTGTCATTTTTCTGACCGAAGTATGTGCGGTTGTACTCTTCAACCGGATTGGAGATACTCACCAACGAAGGATCGTCTATCTCAAGGGCATTCGTATAGTTGAGGACGGAATAGGACGACTGGTAAGCATGTGATAAGGTAACCGATTGAAAGAGGTCGCTGAAGATACCAATTTTACCAAGGCCTGTATAGTCGATGCGCCAGTTGGGCAAGGGTGTTCGCGGAAAGGGTGAGAGGCTTATACGCCGCGCATCGTTGCCACTGTAGGCGGCCAGGAATGCCGGGATAACGACGTCTTGCGACGTACTGTCGAACTCGGCCCCATTGAACGTCCGGAACCGTTGCTTGATGATATCGAGGTTCTCTTCGAACGTTTGGAACACGCTCGATTCCGTTTCGCCGTTGGTCGGATCAAAGGCGGTCTTGATACTGAGGAAGGATATCTTGTAGTTGCCGCCGCGACTGGGGTTGAGCGAGTGGAAGTTGTCATCGAGCGAATCGTACCTGAAGATCTCCTGATACGAGCTAGTGCCTTCTTTTTTGACATCCAGTTGTATTTTGAAATCGGAGGAAGGCTCAACGTTGGCACGCAGGGTCAACATTTCGTTCTTCGTCTGCGTAAAGGGCAACGTAAGTGAGGCGGAACGTGTCAGCCAGTCGTTTTGCGCCGCCTTGAAACGGATTTCCGGATCCTGTTTTCCGACGATGAAGTCCCAGCCTGGCGCCTGCCAGCTCTGGTTCATGCCAAAGAACTTCGGAGTCTGGTTAAAGCCTGGCAGGATAGTGCCTTCTGTCAATGCATACGTTCCGGTGACCGATCGCAACGACATCAGCAGGCGTGCAAGGCTCTTGACAACGCCCGGCGGTGACTTCACGGTGTCGGGCTTCGGGGGCGTCGGCCGCGTTCCGGGACGTGGCGCCGGTTGCCGCGAAGGGCGGGCCGGCGTGTTGAGTTCTTTTAAAAACCGGATCTTGTTGTACAGTTTGACAAAATCGACCTTGCCCGTGACGTTGTTTTCCCGCGAGTTTTGAATCGTGTTCTTGAAGTCGAGGTGGTCAGGGATGTCCTGCAGATTTTTCTCCCTGGCGATGGCATCGGGGATATTGACCGGCCCGGCGCGCCAGTTGTAGCCACCCTGATATCGATAGTCAGCGCCCAGCCAATCCGTTATCGGGAACTTGTCGAGCGGAAGTTTGTAGTTCACGGTGAAGGTTTGATCGAACATTTTCATGCGCCCCAGGTTTTTGAGGTTGTTGATCACGCTGTCGCGTTTCGCCTGGGTGTCGATATCGCCTTCGGGCTCGTCAATGATGGCATTGGCGCGGGCGTTGTATTCAAAAGAAAGCCCTCTTGAAATATCCCAGCGCATGTTGTATTGCCTGTTGAAGGTGAAGTACTTCAGGTAATTGGGCTGGGAATAGCTGAACGTGCCATAGGAGCCCGCCGAGTTGCGGTAGATCTTTTTGCCAAAGGAGCGGTCAAGGTCAGCGCGAACAGAAATGTTTGACGGCAGCAGGTTGAGGTTAAAGTCCTTGATAAACTTCAGGTATGGAGAGTTGAAGGCTTTCGCTTGTTTGAACGGCTCAATGCCTGCTGCTTTGGGTGAAAAGTTGTAAGCCACTGATCCGCGATACTGGCGGAGCAACGATTCTTTAGTGAAGAAATTTGTTTGCAGGGCCTCACTGAACGAATAACTGAACGAAAGGTTTTCGATGTCATAGATATGCGAAGGTGCGTCCTGTTTCACCTTTGTCTTGCGTACGTTGACGAAGTTCAGGCTTCGTCGGGTAGTTCGGTCCTGGATAAGTTTCTTGAAGTTGTCACGCTCTTCACTATCTGCAAAAGATTTCAGGGCCGCGTCAACTTTCATATCGGGGTTTGCCGGATCGTAATTGGGGTTGACGGTAGTGTTTTCGTAGCTGACGAACATGGGTATTTTGATGCCGGTGTTGCCGGGCAGCAGTTTGTCGACGTTTACATTGGCCGAGATATCATAGGCGGTAGTTTGGTCGCGCGCTCGTTCGCCGATCTTCGAACTCACCCCGCCAAAGCCGAATGCGGTATGGCGCAACGCTCCGGTTACGGTGGCGAAGTCGGCCAACTTGGCGCTGAGTGTCGTACTCACCGCCCATCCGGGGGTGCGGTCAAAGGCGGTGACACGCAATTCATTTGCCCATATACATACCGAATGCGAGCGCCGGTCATCACTCTTGGGATTGCGCACGCCTATCATCATTGTTTGTACGCTGCTGAGGTCCGGTCTTCCGACAATGCGAATGAGATGCCGGCCCACTTGCTTGGCGCCTTCCCGCGGATAGGCTTCAGAGGTCGGGAATCGTTCGCGGTCACGCGCGGCCTTCAGCGCATAGAGTTCGTTGAGGTCAAGGTCGATCTCATTCGCTTCCGGCCACACATCGCGTGGGCTCGGCTCGCGGATGGAAGGATCGGAAATCTTCAGCGGAATTTCTATTTCGTAGTAGTTCTGATCGAAATCTGTTCCAAGGCGGAGGAAGGCGTGCAACTCGTCGTCCTGTGCTTCACTGTTGGCGTGAAGGAACATCTTGATGCGCCCGTAATTAAAAAGATCGACGCCTACGTTCTTGAAGATAGCACGCGCGTCGCCGTCTTTCAGTTCATCCACACAAACCTGCACGGATTGTTCATTTAACTCGCGCGAAATAGCGGAAGTGACATCACGGTCGCGGCGAACGCCCGGTGGTACGCGATAGGGGGACGTCGGAGGTGTTCCCGGCGTCGGTTCTTCCCACACGCCGTTCTCTTCGAGGTTCACCACTGACACGGTAAAGTCATTGTAGTTTGGCTCTTGATCACTTTGAAAGCCGCCCCCGCGAAGGTCGGCCTGATATCGCCTCCAGCGGCTGGATATCATACGGAAGTTGGAAAGCCTCAACACAACAGGCTGGGAAAACCCTGTAACAATCAGGCGCATGTAACGGATGGATTTGAATCCGCTGATGTTGCCGACTTTGTTTTCAAATTCTCGGATGGGAATCCGGAAGAGGTACCAGTACACACCCGGAATATCTTTTGCCTGCACTTTGTCGACGATGTATTCGTGGCCGACATCAAGCTGACCTTTCCGCAATTCCACATCGTACTCATAATATTCTTCAAGCTCATTGAGGGTGTTGTCTGCATTGAGGTCTTCGTTGTCGGGTATGGAGGTGCCCGACCGGGCAATGTCGTCCGTGGTCGTAGTAATCGGCGAATTGCCATCCATGCCATTGTAGTTCTTATAGCGCTCCAGGATCTGGGCGTTGCGGCCGTCAAACTCCGGGTCGAAATAGTGTTTGAAATCGTCTGCCGATACGTCGTTAAGCACTGCCTCTTGCGCACCGGGGTTCAATGCATCAAGAAAGGGCTGCTGGAACTTGCTCCGTTCCTTGTCTGACGGAAGTCCATCGAGGCCGACATCCTGATTGGCGCGCGCGGCAGGATCAATATCGAAGGCCCCTGTGAGGTATTGTTGACTGGACACGAAGCCCCATTCGTTCTCTGACGCACCGGTTTCCAGATTGCCATTAGCAGGGAGCCCGTTCTCGAAGGCGTGCTTGGAGTCGCGCATGACATCTTCGGAAATACTGCCCAGCTGAAAGATCATTTTACCGCCCGTGGTGTTCGGCTCACCGGTATTCTTTCCCTCTACGATCACTTTACCATATTCCCCATCCAAAAACGGATCCATCAGCCAGAACTCAACGTACTCGATATTGGCTTTGTCAAAATCCACTTCAGTGCGGATGGCGGTGGTGATGCCCGCCCAGTTTTCAGTTGGATCGTCCGAGAGGAAGCCGCCGCTTGTGAGGTTGGGATTGTAGTTGTACGGACCGCGTTCCCGGGGATAATAGGCGAGATCGAAAATTGGCTGCCACCATTGTCCCTGCTGGGGATCAAAGTACTGGTATATTTCGTCTGGCAGAACAGGTCGCACATAGTGGTTCTTCAGATCATTCTCCGTGATGTTTTCGGGCTTGAATCGACTGGTGTTGCGGTAGAATTCGTTGTCGATCGTATACCAGGCAAGTTTGGCGCGCTTAAAACCCGCGCTGAGGTCAAACGGTTTTCCATCACTGGGATCGAAGCGCGGATCGCCGACAGGAGTAGCCGCCAGCTTCCACGCTTGCGGCGACATCAGGCTGTGTGGAGTGGCGGTATTTTCAAAGTCGTCTACATAGGCGGTTCCTTCGCCATCAATGATGTTGGAGGTGCCGGGTAGGAGTTGTGCAAATTCGCCGGTGAGGTTGATGGATGAAGGTTCCTTTGTTTGTAGTATCGGAATGGCATCAACCAGTTTGGTGAGGAGCCTGCTGTCTTTGCGAACGTTGAAGTCCAACCCATACTGCATGTTGCGCGCAGGTTCGGTACCAATCTGGTTACGGCTCACAAGAGGTCGCTCATTGTAGTAGAGAAACGTGGAGCCGAAATTCACATCATCACTTAACCGATAATCGAAACGCGTACCCACGAGACTCCGCGTCTGGAAGGCAAATGGATCAGACTGCTCATATTGTACACTGATGTTCTTGCCGGAGCTCAGGATGCTCTCGTTGAGAATGATCACTTTGCCGAATGTGTAATCGACGGTATAGTCCGTTCCCTCCTGCAGAGGCATACCGCCGGCAAAGATCCTGACCGATCCTTCAGAGATGCCAAACCCCGGGATGAGAATCTCTTTCGCCGACCCGGCGTTGTATTGCCCGACAAGAAAGAACTTGTTCTTGGTAGCGAACAATTCCGCATCGGCCTTGGTCGTGTTGTACAACGTATCGTACGCGTATTTCTGGATGAGATAGTCTTCGTTGGGTTGATTCCTGAACGCTTCCCGCAAGGCGACGCTGAACGGTTCGAGGTAAGGAAAGATGATCAACCCGTTCATGGTGTTGATGGTGATGCCTTCAACAAAATCAAAATTGCCATCGCGTTGCGGATCGTTGACGGGGTTGAGTTTGTCAAGTCCGAAGATCTCAATGAGCTGCCGTTCACGCAGGGTGTTGCTGCCTTCCTGCAGCTGCGGGTTGTCGATACCGGTGCGGTCATCGCGGTAGATCACACGCAGCTGAAACCCTTCCTGTGACAGTTGATTGACGTTGAGAGAATAGATGTTCTTCATCATCAGGTCCCACGTGGGGATGATGCGATCACGTTGATCCCGAATGCTCACCTTTCTTGGACGAAGCATCTTCAGGAAGATCACATCCTCATCGTTGAGACCGGCGTAGTCTTCAGAGAGTTCGCCTACCTTGTAGGATCTGCCATTGGCGGTGTATTCGTATGCGACGGCCAGCGCTTCATCGTTCTGAAGTTTGCGCGTCAGCGTGATGTAGCCGAGCTGCTGATGAAAGGTGTATTCGGTGGGGCTCAGCTTACGCGCGCCGGTGATCTTTTCGAAGTCAGTGCCATTGTTGTCTTCTCCGTCGAAATATCCTTCCAGCAATGTATTGATGTTGTCGGGGTTGCGGCTGTTAAGGTTCCTGACTCCTTCGTAGAGGTCGTTGGCGTTGTTGGCAGTGGGAAGTGCCTCTCCGTTTGAGTGAACGGCGCTGTTGTAAATGCGGCGGCCTTCGCCGAGATCCATCAGGGCGACAACATTCCGCAGCGTCTGCGTATCGTTGTTTCGTGTGACGATGTATACTTCTACGCGGGTCACGTTAACGCCTGAAGTGACTTGCGGAAGGTTTTGAATCCATCGCCGGTAGTTGTCGCGAAAATAGTGCCCTAGAAAGAAGTGTCGGTTTTCATCGTAGTTGGAAGCGATGATTTCGAACGGGCGGCCCTGGCCGTTGTTGCCACCCGGAATTTCGATAGAAGCGACCTTACCGCGCTGCGTAGACGCGATCGTTGTGATGTCGAGTTTGCCCAGCTGCATTTGGGCTTTGACACCGAAGAGGTTTTGCGCTCCCTGAATCAACGTGTTGTTGAGGGGCAGACTCACATTACCGATTTCGAGTTTTTGAAGGATGTCTTCCTTATAGCCCGTATACTCGACCTTCATATTGTTCTGGAAGTCGAACGAATTGTTGTTGTCGAAGTTGGCGGTGACGGCCAGCTTTTCACCCACTTTTCCAACAACGCTCATGTTGATTTGCTGATCGAATTCGAAGCCGCCGTTGCGCTGTTGGCGAACTGGAATGTTCGGGTTACTGATCTTTTGAAAAGACCCGCCGAAATCGAGGGTGACGAATCCACGGGGCACCAGTTCGACGTAACTGCCTCCGAAGATGCGATCGAGGACGGGGCTGACAAAAATCTTGGGCACAAAGCCGCGGCCGCTGACGGCACTTTCACCATCCATGGCGCGAGAGCGTGATCGCCAGTAGTTCTTCAGCATCTGTCGTTCCTGGTATTGCTTGAACTCTTCAAACGACATGCTCGTCGTGGGGCGGTAGTTGAGGTCGCCGATCTTTTCGTAAATGGTGTAGTTGAGGGCAGTGTCGATTTCGACATCGAGTTCCAGCTGATTGGGGTCTTTCAGGAACAGCGGTGACTCTGTAGTGGTATTGGAAAAGGGATCGCCATACCGGTCAGTAGGCGTAAACGTCGGTCGTCGAGATGGCTCGTAGGTTTCGCTGGGAATGGTATCCCGGGGATTCGCATTGGCGTTGTTACGCTGCGCGCTCGCTCCGGTCGGGAATAGCAGCGTAAGCCATGCCAGAAGCAGGGAGATTGCTAGTGTTTTGCAGGTCCTGGAGGTAACGGGAGCCAAGTTAATTCACCAATTTACAGATGGGCCAGAAAGCAAATTGGCATGAACTGAAGGTTTAGGCAAACAATCCAGCCAATTTAAAACCACTACGCCGGCGCATCGAGATTCTTACTCAGAATGGGTAAGGCTGCGACAAACATCAATTGACCGTAAGCCTACGCGTTCTTGAGTGCTTGCTTCACTAAATCTTCTAAAGTAATCGTATTTCCTGATTTTTTCAGGACCCCATCCACACTTTTCTCTGCTGCCGCTTTGGACAGTCCCAACGTGAGCAAAGCAGATAACGCCTCCTTCCGCAAAGTATTGTGCGATCCGGCCAAAACCGGCGACTGCGCAGCTTCCCACCCTTCCTTTTTCAGCTTGTCTTTGAGTTCGATGATCACGCGTTGGGCGGTCTTCGTGCCGATGCCTTTGATCGATTGCAACGCGGCCGCATTTTCCTGAATGATGGCGGTTTTAAGTTCCGTACTGTTCATATAGGATAGCATCACGATGGCAGTACCCGGCCCGACGCCGTTTACAGAAATCAGCTGCTGAAAAAGTCTTTTTTCGTCGGCGTTGCTGAAGCCGAACAGCACGTGCGCATCTTCACGGATAGCCAGGTGCGTGTAAAGCATGATGTTCTCCTGGTCTTTGATATCCGAATAGGTGGCGAGCGAGATGTTGACATGATAACCCATGCCACCAACGTCGATGACCACGAAAGTGGGATCTTTCTGCACAAGCCTGCCCCGTAGGAATGCAATCATAGTTGAAACGTGTTATTACAGCCGGTTGAGGTTGCTTTACAACTGGTCGTTCTGCTCATAGAGCTGTGCGTCGACAACCGCAATGGCCGCCATATTGACGATCTCGCGAATGGAACTTCCCAGTTGCAGAATGTGGACGGGTTTTTTCATGCCGAGCAGGATCGGACCAATGGCCTCTGCACCACCGATTTCCATGACCAGCTTGTATGCGATATTTCCTGAGGCCAGGTTCGGAAAGATCAACGTGTTTGCTTCGCCGGTGGCGAGTGCGCTGAAGGGGTAAGTCTCCTGCTGAATTTCTGTGTTGAGCGCTACGTTGGCCTGGATGTCGCCTTCCACCACCAGGTTGGGATACTTCTTCTTAACGAGCTGCACGGCTTCCCGCGCTTTGTCGGGGACGTCTCCACGCGACGATCCAAAGTTGGAATACGACAACACGGCCACCCGCGGCTCGATGTCGAAGAACTTTACACCGCGTGCCGTGATCTCGATGATCTGTGCCAGCTCCTCTGCTGTAGGATCCAGGTTAACGGTTGTGTCCGAGAAGAAAAATGTCCCGCGTTTGTTGGTGATGATGTACATACCAGCTACACGGCTAACGCCGTCGGCCACGCCAATGATCTGGAGCGCCGGAGAAATGGTCTTTGGATAGTCTTTGGTAAGACCGGACACCATGGCATCGGCATCACCCATCTCGACCATCATTGAACCGTAATAATTGCGCTCGCGCATCAGTCGCAGACAATCCTGGTAGGTGTTGCCTTTGCGCTGGCGTTTCTTGTAGAGCACATCGGCATAATGCGCTACTTTAACATCTTCGTCGCGCGGATAAATGATCGGGCAGTCCTCGAGGTCGAGTCCGTGGTCTTTAATCAGCTGGAGAATTTCTTTCTTATTCCCAAGTAAGATCGGCTTGGCAATTCCTTCATCCTTCAGTACCTGCGCGGCCTTGAGGATTTTGTGATGCGTTGCCTCTGCGAAGACGACGCGTTTCGGATCGCGTTTCGCGCGGTCGATCACGCGCAACATCAGCTTTCGATCAATGCCGATGCGTTTGAGCAATTCGCCTTCATAGGCATCCCAGTTCGTGATAGGTGTTTTGGCTACGCCCGATTCCATCGCCGCGCGCGCAACCGCCGGTGAAACGGTAGTGATCAGGCGCGGATCGAGTGGTTTGGGGATAAGGTATTCGGGGCCAAACAGCAGCTTGTCGGTTCCATACGCTTTCACCACCATGTCTGGAACGGATTGACGCGTAAGCTTGGCGAGCGCGTGCACCGCGGCCAGCTTCATATCTTCGTTGATTTCCGTAGCGCGTACGTCAAGTGCGCCCCTGAAGATGTAAGGGAAGCCGAGGACATTGTTGACCTGGTTGGGATAGTCTGAGCGTCCTGTTGCGAGGATGACGTCCGCACGTGTTTTGCGGGCGAGGTCATAGTCGATCTCCGGATCCGGGTTGGCCAGTGCAAAGACGATAGGATTCTCCGCCATGCTCAACAGATTCTCGGGCGATAAGGCGTTCGCGACGGAGAGGCCGACAAACACATCGGCGCCTTTGACTGCTTCCGAAAGCGATGATACGTTGCGTTCGGTGATGAATTGTTTCTTTATTTCGTCGAGGTTGTTGCGGCGGCTGGTGAGCGGTCCCTTGCTGTCGCACATGATGATGTTTTCTCTCCTGGCACCAAGCGCGAGGTATAACCGGGTACAGCTTACAGCCGCAGCCCCTGCTCCATTGACGACGATGGTGATGTCTTCAATTTTTTTGTTGACGAGCTCGAGTGCGTTGAGCAATGCCGCAGAAGAAATGATGGCCGTGCCATGCTGATCATCGTGCATGATCGGGATGTTCATTTTGTCGCGCAGCACTGATTCTATCTTGAAGCACTCGGGCGCCTTGATGTCTTCCAGGTTTACGCCACCGAAAGTCGGCTCGAGGGCCTTGACCACTTTGATAAACGCATCGGGGTCCTTTTCATCTATTTCGATGTCAAAGCTGTCTATGCCGGCGTATTTCTTGAACAGCACTGCTTTTCCCTCCATCACCGGCTTCGACGCTTCCGGACCGATGTCGCCAAGTCCGAGCACGGCCGTGCCGTTGGAGATGACAGCCACGAGGTTCCCCTTCGAGGTGTACTTGTAGACGTCTTCCTTGTTGGCAAAGATCTCTTTACAGGGCTCCGCTACGCCGGGGCTGTAGGCTAGTGCCAGGTCGAGCTGCGAACTCAGGACCTTGGTAGGCACCACTTCGATCTTGCCTGGTTGCCCCTGCATGTGATAATTGAGCGCGTGCTCTTTTCGGATTTTAAACGACATAATGAAAGCGTTGCGGTTGAGGGGCTAAAGATAGGGATTATCGGCGGAATTGAGAGGGGTTTGTGCGGGCCAGCCACCCCTGTTTGCTTATCGCAAACAGTCTAAAGCGCTTAAGTCAATCAGACCTTGAAACAACAACACCAAGCGTTCCTAAGCAGAATGTCCACCCGCTTACGCCTCACGATTCACGCCTCACGCCTCACGATTCACGTCTCACGCCTCACGATTCAAATTCCGAGAACCAGCTTCTGCCCGGGTTGAATTCTGTTGTCATTCAGCTTGTTCAGCGTCTTGATCTTTTCGATGGAAACGCCATTGAATTTCCGGGAGATGTCCCATAGTGTATCACCGGGTTGAACGACGTAGGTCTTCTGTCCCTGGAGGTTGACCGAGGTGACGGGTGCGGCTGAAGCTACGGTGGTTTGCGCAGTGCCGGGCTTTACCCATATGCTGAGGCGCTGTCCCGCGCGGATGACATCGCTGCGTAAATTATTCCATTGTTTAATGTCGGACACGCGCACACCATGACGGATCGCAATCGAGCCGAGCACGTCGCCGCTTTTGATTTTGTAAACGATGCGTTCACGGCCATACGTGTTGCCTTGTATCGCTTTCGCCAATGCTTCCAGTTCCTTGCGGCCCACGCGCGAAGCAGAATCGAGAATAGCAAGTCTGTCTTCCTCCAGCCTTTCCTTGGCCGTGAGCGGAATGTGCATGACAAAGGACCGACCGCGGTCAGGTATGGCATTGTGCTGAACGGAAGGGTTGAGCTTCTGGAGATCTTCGACGCATGATCCGGTAAGTGCTGCCAACGTTTCAAAGTGAACGAAGTTGTTTACGCGCAGGGTGTCTGAGCGCACGAGCCGCTCGTGATGTTCATCAAAGAAGTTGTGCTGTTCAAGGTGGTTCATCGTGTAAATGATGGCCACAAACTGCGGAACGTAGGAACGGGTTTCGCGCGGGAGGTGACGGTAAATTTCCCAGAAGCTTTTTTTGTATCCTGAACGGCGAATCGCCTTTCGAACATTGCCCGGCCCGGTATTGTAGGCGGCAAGGGCGAGTTCCCAGTCGTTAAACATCCGATACAGGTCTCGCAGGTAGCGACATGCTGCGTCTGTCGCTTTTTCCGGATCCATTCGCTCATCGATGTACCAGTCGTGATTGAGGCCGTAGTATTTTCCGGTAGCAGACATGAATTGCCACAGGCCTACTGCGCGGGCCCTTGAAACCGCACGCGGATTCAGTCCGGACTCGATGATGGCGAGGTATTTCAGTTCATCGGGGAGGTTGTAGCGCGCGAGGTACTTCTCAAAGAGAGGGAAGTAGAGATGCTTTCGCCGAATCATCAGCCGCGTGTATTCACGATCCCTGACAGTGAAGTAGTTGATGAAGGCGTGCACCTTGTCGTTGTACGTGAGGGGTATCTCGTGCTCTATACAGGAGAGCCGGTCGCGCAATATCGCAGGATCGTCGTCGCCGGGAATATACTCGAGTTCGGTGGGCAGTGCATAAAAGACATAGTCGCTGGTGTCTTCCTTGTACAGCATGTCTTCCTCCGCCTCCGCGATTTCAAGTGAATCGACAACGATGGAGTCCGACGGCAAGATCAGTTCGCCCTGAAGGTCCTGCGAAAAAGCCCGCATCGCGAAGAAGACGAAGACGATGCAGAAGGCGCGTCCCTTTGTCATGTCAGTTAAGCTGTGTTAACAAGTTGGAAAAGTGCAACAATTTCGATTCTTCAAAGTCATCCGCAATTACTTGCAGTCCGATGGGCAGCCCGGCGGCATCCGTTCCGCAGGGTATGGAAATGGCGGGAACACCCACCACATTCGCCTGAACCGAGAACAGATCGCCCAGGTACATCTCCAGGGGATTACTGCTGTGCGCGCCCAGTTTAAAAGCCGTTGTAGGGGTAACGGGCATCAGAATGAAATCGTATCGTCTCAGCATCTCCTTTGTCATTTCCCTGATCATTCTTCTTACTTTCTGTGCTTTCGTGTAGTAGGCGTCGTAGTAACTCGCACTCAATACAAAAGTGCCGAGCATGATTCTGCGCTGCACTTCTTTGCCAAAGCCCTCCGAACGACTTTTCTTGTACATGGATTCCAGGTCGGCTGTGGCTTTGCTCCGGTACCCATAACGTACGCCGTCGAAACGCGAGAGATTTGAACTCGCCTCGGCCGCGGCCAGGATATAGTAGGTAGGCAAAATGTATTCCATCAATGGAAACCCTACCGGTTCGACTGCGTATCCCGCATCTTTAAGTTGCCTGACCTTCGCCCTGATATTTTCCTTTATCTCCGGTTGAATGCCTTCGGCATGATCAATTTCCCGGAGGTAACCGATCTTGTAGTCATTACGTCCGTTGTTCAGCGCTTCGCTGTAACGGGGCACGGGTTGTCGTGACACCGTGCTGTCGTATTCATCCGGACCCGCGATCACTTCCAGGACCGCAGCGACATCTTCGACACATTTTCCAAAAATACCAATGCAGTCGAAAGACGAGCCGTATGCAACCAATCCGTAGCGGGAAACCCGCGAATAGGTAGGTTTCATGCCTACCACACCGCAAAATGAGGCCGGCTGCCTGACCGATCCCCCGGTGTCCGAACCCAGCGAAACATGACAGAGATCCGCCATCACGCCCACGGCAGACCCACCGGAAGAACCGCCGGGCACGCGCGAAGTGTCAATCGCGTTCAGCACCGGGCCGAACGCCGAATTTTCGTTCGACGACCCCATCGCAAATTCGTCACAGTTCTGCCGGCCGATGATGATGGCGTCTTCGTCGAGAAGCCGTTGAACAGCGGTAGCCGTAAATTGAGAAATAAAGCCGTCGAGAATTTTGCTGGAAGCTTGCAGGGGATGGTCCTGATACGCCAACACATCCTTTATCCCCACAACCAGACCGGCGAGTTTCCCTGCCTTGTTTTCCTTTATCTTTTTATCGATTTCCGTGGCGCGATTGAGCGCTTCTTGTTCGTACACGCTCAAAAAAACATTGAGGTGTGCCTTTTCACTGATGTTCGAAAGATGGTGCCTGACTAGTTCACGGCAGGAAAGGGTGCCGTGTTGAAGATCGTTCCGGATTTCCCGAAATGAACTATAGGTTTTCAATACTTACTTTCCGTCCTCGATTTTTGCGGCGGCACCCGCATCCTCAATGTCCTTCTTCACATCCTTGATAGAGTCCTTGAATTCACGAACCCCTTTTCCAAGACCCCTCATGAATTCGGGGATTTTTTTTGCACCGAAGAAAATCAGCACAAACAGACCTATCAACAGGATTTCCTGCATCCCCAGGTTACCTAAAAACAGCAATACCGCTTTCATATAAGTTGTTAATTATAATGTTCAGGAAAAAATACGCCCACCCCTGTGCTGGTCGCTTCCCGGCGGGGCAATCACAAAAATAGCCTAAAAATTCCGAGTTTTGGAAAGAATTAATTTGGATTTCTTTGACGCTACATATTTCTCAGCCAGGCCTGCGGATCCAGCGCTGTGAATTGTTTTCGGATTTGGAAGCGCAACTCGGAAACACCTTCGTTATTTGAGATAATCTGGCCGATTTCCTGGTTTGTCGACACCTTTTGACCGGTTTTTACATATACCTCCTTAAGGCCGGTATACACCGAAAAATATTCGCCGTGATTGATGATAACGGTGCTGCCAAAAGCCGGAATAAAGCCCACACTGCGCACTTCGCCTTCAAAAATACACCGCACCTTTTCGTTCTGTCGCGTCTGGATGTTGATTCCGTCGTTTTGAAGCACAATGCCTTTCAGCACAGGGTGGTTGTGCCGCCCGAAAGGCTGGGAAACAAAGCCGGTGGAAACGGGCCATGGCAGCTTTTTCTTGTTGTCTTCAAACGACGACGAAAGGGCAAGCGATACGGATTTGCTGCTCTTCAACGCCAGCGCCTCGCGCTCCATCTCCTCTTTGATGATGTCGTTGATCTTCCGATCCAACACGGCAAGGGCCTTTTTGGTATTTTCCAGATCACGGCGGAGGCTCTTTTCTTCTTTTTCAAGCGCCTTTACGAGGTTAGAATGCTTCTTTTTTAGCGAGGCGAGGCTTTCACTCTCGTTTTCGCCCTGCTTGAGCAACTCGTTCTTCTCTTCGCGGCGGGACTTGATCAACTTAACCTGTTCGCCCAGCTCGGCCTGTACCTGGCGGATCAATTCCGCCTGAAGCTTGCGTGCATCGCTATACTGCTCCATGTAGCGCAACCGCATGGCCAGCTGATCGAATGATTTCGATGAAAACAGAAACGTCAGCCGGGTAGTGCTGTTGCTCGCCTTCTGAGCGGCGTACAGCATGGCAGCGTACTCCTTCTTCATTTTGGCCAGGTCTTCGTCGAGCACATCGATGATACCAGTATTCTCCTCGATTTCCTTGTTGAGGAGGCTGATTTCGTTTCTGATCGAGTTGATGAGGTTTTGCTGTTCAATAATCCGCTGGTTGAGGGCGGCGAGTTCACCCAGGGTGTTCTTCTTTCGCGCACTGGTCTCGCTGAGGATTTTTTCGACCTCCTTGATCCGCTCCACACTTTCCTGTTTCTCCTTCTGGAGTTCGCTCTTGGTCTTCTGCTGGGCGGAAACACCGATGCCGCTGAACAGTAACAGGACGACAAGCAGTATGTTCTTACCTGCGTACATAACGTTTTGGAATATTAAACGGGAACCGGAGTTCCTTGTCACCTACCTCCGCTCTGCTGTATTCAAAAATGATCGTCGTATTCAATAGTCCCGATGGCGTCTTGTAGAAAAGGTTGATGGTTCCGTTATAGGGAAAAAATTTGTTGCCAACGGGTTGAAAATTGGCGTAGTTAATCACCAACGAATTCATCGTGTTCTCTTCTTTCAACTCAACCTTTTCGATCTTCATGGTTGCGGCGTTGACGAAATTGGTAACGTTCACATCACCGGCGCTCTGTTTGAGTAAAAACATGGACATTTCCTGCACCACGTCATTGTCATGTGTACGCGGAATGATCGGGTTGCCCAGCATCGCGGCCTGCACCATATCGTAGTTGATTTCAAACTGGAAACGGTCACTGAGTTCGGAATAGGTGAAGACGTAGTATTCTTTGTCTACCGTACTGACGATGGTAATGGAATCGCGGTTGATCAGCGCTTTCCCGCCCTGTACGCCGATGACCGAAAAGGTCATCCAGATCACACTGTCTTTGCGGATGCGGATATTGGCCTTTACATCCCGCTCTTTGTTGGCATCCCGCAAAACCATTCGCGCTTTGCCCTGGAAATAGTCGAAGTCGATGTCTTCAATCTTCAGTACGGATTTGGGTTCGGTCGAGAGGGGGGTGAATACCTTTCTGGCACAGCCGGCGGCGACCAGGCAAAGCAGTATAAAAAAGAACCCTTGGCTCTTAATCATAGATTTTTCTATTCGCAATTTTCTTCTTGAGTGTTTCACTGTTGGCATTCAGGCCCCTGGCTTTCTCCCATTGCCTTACGGCGTTGTCCACGTCGCCAAGTTTGTACAGGATGTCGCCATAATGTTCAAAATGCGTTGCGGTGGCCTTCCCAGTGTTGATGGCCCGCTCAATGATCTTCCGGGCTTCTTTGAATTTGCCTCTCGAAAAAAGCACCCACGCATATGTGTCAAGAAAGATCGGATTTTCCGGGTGATTTTTTATCAGGGTGGATGACATCTTTTCTGCTTTCTCCAGATTTTCTTTTCGCATCGCCAGGTAGTAGCTGTAGTTATTCAGCACAACGGCGTTGTCAGGGTTGAAACGCAACGCCTCATCATAGGCATTGTCGGATTTCTCGTATTGCTTCGTCGCGTTGTATGCCTCGCCCAGCTGTGAATTGATTTCGCTGGTCAGGGCGGGATTGGAGGCAGCCAACCTCCTGGCCTGTTCGAAAGCGGTAATCGCCATCGGATAATTTCGTTTCCGTAGGTGGGCGAATCCGTGGAAGTAATGGATCATCGCCTGGTTAGGATAGATCTCAAGGGCTTCATCGGCATGCCGGATGGCCTGGTCCCACATTTCGAGCCGCGTTTCCAGATATAACAGGTTCTCGTATACTTCAAAGGTTACGGGCGCGCCTGATGCTACTGCCTTGAGGTACTCGGCGTGCGCCTCCCGATTCATGCCTGACGATAAATACAAATCGCCTCCGAGGATATGGACCGTCGGTTCATTCGGATATTCCGCTTTTAGCTTTTCGTACAATTGAACGGCGAAAGCCTCTTTGTCAGGATCGGGGGTTTTTCTGGTTTTGTTGGCGTTGAGCTCCGCATTGTAAGTACCGAGCATAATCACCTTGCTGGTAAGCGCTACCTCGGGATCGCTGAACAGCGATAACAGGAACGGACGAGCCTTTTCTTCGTAGCCGGCATCCCGGTAGTAACCGGCGAGTAACATCTTCACTTCGCCCGAGGCCGGATTGGTGTTCACAAAGTTCTGAAGATAACGGATGGCCTGGTCGCGCATTCCTTTCCGGGCAATCACCTCTGCAAAAGCCATGATATAGCGATCCTCATCCGGAAAAGCGTGCATGAGTTTTTCTCCTTCCGCCAGACCATCGGCATTCTTCCCTGCCTCCAGGTAGAGTTTCAGTTTTTGAATCGAAGAAACTTCATTGACGCCAAAGACCTTTTCGGCGCGGTCATAGGTCTTGATCGCTTCGTCCGGCTCGCCGGCATATTGATATACCGCTGCAAGCTCATACAAATATTCTTCTGTGCCACTTATCCGCTTCAGCATCTCTTCATACGATGCGGCCGCTTTGTCGAACCGGCCGATACTGTTGTAAATGTCGGCGGCAAGCAGGTAGAAGTATTTGTTTTCCTTTTCCAGGGCGAGTGCTCTTTCTATACTGGCTGACGCTTTGAGCAGGTCATCCTGTTGTTCACTCTTGGAAAGTACCTCCGCGATCTTGTAATGGATCGTGCCGTTGTTGGGATCGATGTCAAGTGCGCGCTGGTAGTAAACAAGCGCTTTCGCATAGTCTTCCAGGATGAAGTATTTCTCCCCGTCCGTAAAATAGAACTCCGCTTCGCGCTGCCTTATGCCCGGCGGCGTATCGTCGTCACTACGCTTCTTTCGCTGACCGGCGACTGTAACAGGCCACACCAGCGCCAGGATAAGGACTATCCGGATGGCAATATTGACAGGGTTGGGTTTCAATTCATTGTGTTATAGTCGCCCACGCTTAGATCCAGCGGTTTACGTTCAAAATTAACGAAATTCCCCAACATACTATTTTCCAGCACGAGATGAGAAATCTCGGAATTTTCCTGGATGATTGAATTTTTTACGCGGCTGTCGCGGATGTGGGTGTTTTTCCCGACCGAGACGTGTGGGCCGACGACAGAATTTTCGATCACGGCCGCTTCTCCTATGAAGCACGGAGGAATGATCACGGAATTGGAAATGGTGGCCTTGTCGCTTACCAGTGGCGTATCGCGAATAAACTCGAGGTAACGTTGATTGGTCTGTACGGTGGCATTCTTGTTCCCGCAGTCCAGCCACTCCGTTACTTCGCCTGTCGTGAAGACAGCTCCCTTGCGTTTCAGGTTTTCGAGCGCCGTGGTAAACTGATACTCACCCTTTTCGCGAATGTCATTGTCGATGAGGTATTGCATTTCTTCCGCCAGTCGCTTGCCATCGCGAAAGAAATAAATACCGATGATGGCGAGGTCTGAAACGAATTCGGATGGCTTCTCCACAAAGGCGGTGATCTCCTTCTTGTCATTCAGTTTCACTACGCCAAAATGCGACGGGTCTTCCACGCGTTGCACCCAAATGATGCCGTCTTTCGATGTGTCGAGGGTAAAGCCTGCTTTGAAAAGGGTGTCGGCAAATGCGACGATCACCTTTCCCTCAAAGAGCTCGCGGGCAAACAACAAGGCATGTGAGATTCCCAGCGCTTCTGTCTGGTAGTATATCTTTCCGACGGCCCCAACTTCGGCCGCGATCGACTTCAGATTTTCCTCTACGTCCTTCCCGAAGGAGGGATGAATAATGAAGCCAATGTTCTCAATCTTTTCGCCTGAAACGCGTGACACATCTTCCACCAGTCGGTGGACGATCGGCTTTCCGGCGATAGGGAGTAAGGGCTTGGGCACAGTAAGGGTGTGCGGCCGCATTCTTTTCCCTAAGCCGGCCATGGGGATGATCATGTTCATTGGTGATTCGCGTAAGTTTAATAGTCGGACAAGCCTGATGGCAGGGGAACCGCGTTTCCTGTTAAAAAATCACGCCCGTTTCTGCGTGAGGGTCCTGCCTTCCAACAGGTAAATGGCGATAAGATACGCCAAAATTACCGCGCTGTGAAATCCTGTGGCGAGAAACTGATTTTCAATTGAGATGGCGTTTATGACATATACGATCATCACCGTTACACCGACATAGACAAGGGATTTGACTATCCCATACGGAATCGGATAGTACCGTTGCCCGAGGATATAACAAAGCGCCGCCATCGTGCAATAGCAAAGGAGCGCCGCGAAGGAACTGCCTTCATATCCCGCCACCGGAATAAGGACATAGTTAGCAGCAATGGTGATGACCATTCCGATGGCGGTGATCATCGTTCCGTAATATGTCTTGTCGGTGAGTTTGAACCAAACCGAGAAATTGTAGTACACCCCCAGGAAGAGATACGCGAGCAGAAGAATCGGAACAATATGCAGCCCTTCCCAATATGCCGGATCGCCGAGGAAATACTTCAGAATATCGAGGTTGATAGAAACACCCAGAAGAATAACACAGCACACGATGACGAAATAGTGGTTAACGCGTGCGAAAAGCTGTGGAGAGTTTTTCTCAGCGGCGTTTGAAAAGAAAAACGGCTCTGCCGCGTAGCGGAACGCGGTGATGGCGAGGTTCATCAGGACGGCCAGTTTATAGCATGCACCAAAGATACCCAAGGCGTACGCTTCGCTTTGATCGCCGTAGAAGCCTTCCGGAAGCCAGCGCTCCAGGGTGATCCGCGAGAACATTTCGTTGGTCATCCCGGCAAGTCCGGTGATCATAATGGGGAACGCATACCGGTACATCGAGGGTGAGATGGTCTTGTCATAAGCCGGACGCCATGACAGTAGCGTAGGCGCGAAAAAGATCAGATAGAAAGCATTCGCGGCAAGGTTGGCCAGGATGACCAGCGACACATCCGGGGTGAAAGCGCTCGAAAGCTTCAGGAAGAATACGTTGAGACCGACGAGGATCGCGATATTCAGCAGTTTGCCAACGGCAAAACGCGTCGCTTTTTTCTGCAGACGCAACCGCGCAAAAGGAATGGCGGCGATCGCATCGATGAGCATGATGAGGATCACCCAGGTCACCAGATCGGATCGTCCCGGTACGAGCAAGGCTTCCGAGATCGGTTCCGATAAAAGGATAAGAATGATCGAAAGAAATACGCTGATCGACACGACGACTGTCTGTGCGAGGTTGAAGATCTTTTTCGGATCGGATCCGGGCCGGCTTGCAAAACGGAAATAGGCGGTCTCCATACCGAAAATGAAGACGATGTTCACCACGGCCACATACGCGTAAACATTGGTGATGATCCCGTATTCTTCAGGGCTGAAGACGTTGGTGTGAAGGCGCACCAGCAGAAAGCTCAGGAAGCGGGGCACGATACTGCCCAGCCCGTAAAGGACGGTTTCTCCTGCCAGTCGCTGAATCTTCCCCATCTTCGATGGAATCATGAGGTTAGTCCCGTCCCGCTCATCGTTCACCCTTGAATTGCGGCTGCCGTTTTTCGATGAAGGCGCTCGTGCCTTCCGCAAAATCCGGAGTGCCCGTACAGGCCGCAAAGTTCTGCGCCTCGGCCTCGTACCCGGCGTGCTCAAAGCCAAATCCGGCATTTACGCTTTTGATCACTTGTGAGACCGCAAACGGACCTTTAGTGAGGATTCGACGCATCATGTCGCCAGCGAACGTCATCAGGTCCGCTTTTGCGACAACGTGGTTGACCAGGCCGATGGCCTTCGCTTCCTGCGCATCAATCGTGTCGCCGGTCATCATCAGTTCCAGCGCCTTTCCCCTCCCCACCAATTGCGTCAACCGTTGTGTGCCACCGTAGCCGGGAATGATCCCGAGATTGACTTCCGGCTGCCCGAATTTCGCATTTTCGGAAGCGATGCGAATATGACAGGCCATGGCGAGTTCACAGCCACCGCCCAGTGCGTAGCCATTCACGGCGGCGATCACCGGTTTGGGACAGTCTTCGATCAGCTTAAAGAGTCGATGTCCGTTTTGCGCGAATGAATATGCCTGTTCCTGAGTGAGTGCGGATAGTTCTTTGATGTCGGCACCGGCAACGAATGCTTTTTCGCCAGCTCCGGTGAGGATGATGCCGCGATGATCAGCCTGCTCATAGGTCTGCTGTAGTATGACGATCAGTTCTGACAGCGTCTTCAGGTTGAGGGCGTTCAGCGCCTCAGGCCGCGTGATTGAGACGGTGAGTATTCCGTCAGTATGGTCTATGGTAAGATTTTCCATCATGGCAGCATTTTGCTTGAAGGGTCAAAGATTGCATTAAGTTATTGGATAAAAAACGATCAGCCGTCTATTGTGACTTTCCGGCGCCAGACACGGTGCGCACATTGATGCGGACCACGTCTCCACTTCCCAATCTGGCACATTTTCACCTGAAACAGACTTTTTTTTGGGAAATCTTACATGAGCGCTTATCAGGGAAAACCCCTAGGGAAAACTCCGAGAGAGGTGAATGTTTTGTTTATTGTTTGAATATAAGAATTTTGTAATCAATGAGTTATAAGTATATTAAAACTTTTATGAACGGATTCCTGGCCGCTGGTTTTGAGGTTTTCTCCTTTTTTGCGTGCTTTCGGTACATCAGTTGTGCAGACGACTGGTAAAGATTTCAATATGAAAAACCTATTCCTGACAACGACCCTTTGTGCCGCTCTTGGCTTGATGACCACGGCTTCTGCTACCACCTACTACACACGAGTCGGCGGCTCGCTTATCGCGAATATTTGGGGTTCGACCACAACAGGTGCTCCCGGCGCTTACCCGAATCTGGTAGACGACGATGTGCTGTACGTAGACGATAATGTTACGGTCAATGGCAACATCTCTATCAATGCCCGCATCACACTTTTTGTCGATGCCAGTATGGTGTTTACCGGAAAGCTGAACCTGAAGGCCGGAAGCCTCATCTATCTTGTTTCTTCCGCAGGAAAAATTATCTCCAACGGTTCAGGCAATTCGGACCACCTCAACATCGGCGGTGTCAGGGCCTGGGATGGTAAAGATCCGGACCGGACGGGCCCCGGTGCTTTTGGTCCCACCTGGCAAGCCGGCATCCTGCCTGTCAAACTCTCTTATTTCACAGCAGTAGACAATCAACAGACAGTCCACTTATCATGGGCTACTACAAGTGAAGAGCACTTTCAGAAGTTCATCGTTGAGCGATCGGGCGAGGGGGCAGTTTTTGAGGAGGTCGGAGAAGTGGCGGGTCGTGGTTTCGACATTCATGATATCGAATCGGATTATATTTTTGAGGATGACGCACCGCTGGCAGGCTATAATTATTACCGCCTCAAGGCGATAGACCTCGATGGTACCTTCGAATACTTTGGCGTCAAGGCAGTACAAGTCAACGCGCGGAAGAAGCTGGCGGTTTATCCCAACCCCACATCAGGCCAGTCGATTTCGTTCGATGCTAACTTCGATTCGGAAACCGGTCATGTGACACTGATCGACCAGTTTGGTGAGGAAATCTTCAACGGACCGGTCAGCGCCCACCAACACAGTATTGTCTTTCCAACTCCTTTACGCGCGGGGATGTACATCCTACGGTACCGCTCGGAAGGGTTCGAGCAAACAGAACGGCTTGTCGTCAAACCTGAGGGATTGTAATACCGCGATGTATCTTCAGACGGTTTTAAATTCGCCGTGGTGAAGGGGCAATTTCTTCAGAATATCTTCCGTCATGGACCGCAAGTCGAAGCTGTGCTTCCACCCCCAGTCCTGGCGTGCGCCGGAATCATCAATCGATTTGGGCCATGAGTCGGCAATCGTTTGTCTGAAATCGGGCGCATAGGTGATGGAAAATTCCGGGATTTGCTTTTTGATCTCCGCCGCAATCTCTGCCGGACAGAAACTCATCGCCGAAATATTATAGCTCGACCGCACGTGGATATTCGCTGCTGGTGCATCCATAAGATCCAGTGTCGCCTTGAGTGCGTCTTCCATATACATCATTGGCAGGTACGTGTCTGGTTTCAGGAAGCATACATAGTGTTTGTCAGTCAGCGCCTTGAAGAAGATGTCGACAGCATAATCGGTTGTGCCGCCACCGGGTTTGCTTTTGTAGCCGATGAGTCCGGGGTAGCGAAGGCTTCGCACATCCACGCCGTATTTGCGGAAATACCAGTCGCACCACTGTTCCCCTGCCAGTTTGCTGATGCCATAAACCGTGGTCGGGTCCATGATGCCGTGTTGTGGCGTGTTTTCGCGTTCGCTGTGCGGGCCAAAAACAGCGATGGAACTGGGCCAGTAAATCTTTTCAAGCTTGAAGTGTACAGCCGCGTCGAGCACATGAAAGAGACTCTCCATGTTGAGCTGCCATGCAAACTTTGGATTGTTTTCGCCTGTAGCGGAAAGTACGGCAGCGAGGTGATATACCTGGGTGACGTTGTATTTCTCGACGAGGTTGAAGAGCTGTTTTCTATCCAGCGCATCCATGATTTCAAACTGGCCTTCCGCCAGAATGCTGCGCGGTTCCCTGATATCCGTAGCGATAATATTGTCTCTGCCGTACCGTTCCCACAGCGCCTGCGTAAGTTCCGACCCAAGTTGGCCCCCGGCACCGATAACGAGAATTGTATTATTTTTCACGATAAGCGATTAAGGATGTGCACAAATCCAAAAGCAAATAAAAACCTTATACCTTTGAATTTCTCTTTTGAGAAGCTTTTTCTTGCAACAGCGGGAGAGAATCGACTGTTCCGGCGGTGCAGGGAATTTTTGTTTCAATTAATATTTGCCGATGTCAGACGGTGTGCAGTTTGAAGCGTACTTAAGTGCCAAGAAGATTGATTCTGAGGCATTCCGAAAGGCAGAGCCCGATGTGTGGAAGGCGTGGAAAATTGAGTTTGAACAAATTCATCCGAACAGCTTCACCTTTCAGAAGCTAAATGTGATCAATGCCGTCCGAAGGAAGTATTGGCTTGCTGACGTGCCGGATAAAGTGAGCAAGCCGGCCGTCCCGGCTAATTCACCTGTTCAGCCCGCAAGGCCAATGCCGGGAAAGCCGGTAATCAGGCGACCGAAGACCGATCCTGGTTCGACCGGTTAAGGATGTAGTTTTTGAATAACCTTATATTTCGGATATATGTACAGCAAGCTCAAACCGGTACTTGAAAAAGAGTTGAACGCCATACAGGAGGCGGGACTCTTTAAGACAGAAAGGATTATTACAACGCCACAGGGCACCATCATTAAGACGAACGACCAGGAGGTCATTAATTTCTGTGCGAACAACTACCTCGGATTGTCATCACATCCGCGCGTGATTGAGGCTGCCAGGCGCACGATCGACACGCACGGCTACGGCTTGTCATCGGTCCGTTTCATCTGTGGTACGCAGGATATTCACAAGCAGCTCGAGGGTAAGATCTCGGAGTTTCTCGGAATGGAGGACACCATTTTGTATGCAGCAGCGTTCGACGCCAATGGCGGCGTATTCGAACCTCTGCTCGGCGCCGAAGACGCCATCATCTCCGATGCGCTCAATCATGCGTCGATCATCGACGGTGTCAGGTTGTGCAAAGCCCGACGGTATCGCTACCAGCACAACGACATGGAAGACCTGCGAAAACAATTGACCGATGCGCGTGCGGCTGGCGCGCGGCAAATGTTGATTGTAACAGATGGAGCCTTTTCGATGGACGGAACCGTTGCCCAGCTTGATAAAATTTGCGATCTCGCTGATGAGTTTGAGGCATTGGTGATGAGTGACGAATCGCACGCCACCGGTTTTATGGGCAAGACCGGGCGGGGTGTACACGAATATCGCGGGGTGATGGATAGGGTAGACATCATCACGGGCACACTGGGCAAGGCGCTCGGAGGCGCGTCTGGCGGATTTACCGCGGCGCGAAAAGAAATCGTCGAAATGCTTCGTCAGCGATCACGGCCCTATTTGTTTTCGAACACGCTGGCACCCGCAATTGTAGGTGCATCGATCGAAGTGTTTGACATGCTCTCGGAAACGACTGACCTTCGCGACAAGCTCGCCGAGAACACACAGTACTTCAGAACCCGCATGACTGAAGCCGGCTTCGATATCCGGCCGGGCGATCATCCGATTGTGCCGATCATGTTGTATGACGCCGCCCTCGCGCAGCGCTTTTCCGAGCAACTTCTCGAAAGGAAAATCTACGTGATCGGATTCTTCTACCCGATAGTTCCGCAAGGAATGGCTCGCATTCGCGTTCAGCTGTCGGCTGCCCATACGCGTGAGCAACTCGACTCGGCCATCGCTGCCTTCACAGCAGTAGGAAACGACCTTGGCGTGGTGATGTGATCGCCGCTACTTAATGCGCAGCGCCTTCTTCTTGCGGGAAACGATGCTACCCATCCGGGAGACATCCTTGGCCATCAACCCGAATGCAGGATCGATGTTCCTGGCGGGGAAAAAATAGATCGGATTTCTTTTGCCGCGCAGTTTGAGTTTGTACAGGTTAAAAAACGGAATGATCTTCAATGACTTTACTTCCGGCCAGCTGAACCTGGAATTCCGGTCTCCGTCCATAATCACAATCTTGTTCTTCCCAATGGCGACTCGCTTGACTTTATCGTTGACAATAAGAAAGATGTAAAAGAAGACCAGGCCAAGGGTGATGAAAATGAGCGATATGAAAAAGGTCTTGTTAGTAAACCCGAACTGCGCCAGCAGAAGCGCTGCGGCGAGCCATTGCATCAGTGCGAACACCAGGAAAAAGAACTTGGCGAGGTAAAATTTTGCAGGATGTGCTTCTATCATTGCCATAGGGTATCAATGTAAAATGAACATTGGTAGTACGCCTTGCCGGGCATATCGCTATCTCTATATTGCCACTGGCGGCCAATAGTAACCGCGCGCGCCTTCGACAGAAATCAAATATCGTGCCTCATCAGGATTCGGCGACGGCTTCCGCAGGCACGTCCAGCCAGTTACCCGGCTCGGTATTTTGCAGGTACTCCCTGATTTTCTGCTCTACTTGTGTGAGTTTCAACCCCCTGAGGAAAGTCCCGTTTCTGGCGAGTATCAGTCGCCCGGTCTCTTCGGAAATCGCCAGCACCAGGGTGTCAGTGTTCTCGGACATGCCTACTGCGGCACGGTGCCGCAAGCCGAAATGTGCAGGCAGGTTGTCATTTTCACTAACCGGCAGTATACAGCGGGCGGCTTTGATCCTCCCCTTATGGATGATCACCGCGCCATCGTGCAACGGACTGCTTTTGTTGAAGATCGCGATCAGCAGCCTGCGTGTCACCTCCGCGTTCAGTCCGTCGCCGGTCTCGATATAGAAGCGAAGTTCGACATCGCGCGAAAAGACGATCAGCGCCCCGGTCTTTGAGGCCTTGAGGGTTTTGGCTGCCTCGATCACCTGCTGGATATCAAATCCGTCGTTGTCGTTGCTGCGCCAGTTCGCTACCGCTTTGAAAAAATTTTCGCGCAACTCTGTTCCGCGGCCGATGACGAGCAGGAATTTCCGTATTTCCGGCTGAAAGAGGATGATCATGGCCAACACCCCCACGCCCATAAACTGGCCGAGGATCGTAGCCAATAGTTCCATTTCTGCGGCGCGTACAATAAGGTATATCAGGTAGAGCGCGATGAGGCCCAGGAAAATATTGGCCGCGATACTCCCGCGGATCAGTTTGTACACCTGAAAGAGCAGGACACTTACCAAACTTATATCAATGATATCTACCCAGCTGACTTCGAGGAACCCTATGTTGAAGACAAATATCATTTACGCAAAAATACAGAATCGACGCCCCAATATACACAACAGCGTTACATACTTGTTGTCGCTGTCACCGAAGAAACGAGTTTTATCACCTCGCGCGCCTCTTTGACGTCGTGCACACGCAATATCGCCGCGCCCTTGAGCAGCGCTATGGCGTTTAATGCTGTTGTGCCGTTTAGGGCAGCCGTTGGTTCCACTTTCAGCGTTCTCCAGATCATCGACTTTCGGGAGAGTCCCGCCAACACCGGCTTGCCGAGGATCGATAGTTTTTCGAAATGCCGGAGCAGGAGGAAGTTCTGGGAAACGGTTTTTGAAAACCCGAAGCCGGGATCAATGACCACATCGCGGACGCCTAACTCCCGCAGGGTATAAACCCGCTCATGGAAATAGTCGATGATTTCGCTGACGATGTCTGCATAGTCGGTCAGGGTGTTCATCGTTTTCGGGTTACCGCGCATGTGCATCAGTATGTAGGGTACCCTTAGCTTCGCGACGGTCTCGAACATGGCGGGGTCAAGTTGTCCGCCCGAGATGTCGTTAACGATCGCGGCGCCGGCGTCTACGGCGGCTGCTGCGATTTCGCTCCTGAAGGTGTCGATCGAAACAGTCGCCTCCGGAAAATGTTTGACGATGGCCGTGATGGCCCCGATACTTCGCATGTGCTCCTCGGCGGGTGAAATGTCGTCGGCACCGGGGCGTGAAGAATATCCGCCGACATCAATGAAGTCGGCACCTTCCTCGAGCATTTTGCCTACTTGTTGAAGGACTGTCGGCTCCGATGTGTATCGGCCACCATCGTAGAAACTGTCAGGTGTGACATTGAGCACACCCATTATCCGGGGGGTGGAAAGGTCGATCAGCCTTCCGTTGATGTTCAGTGTTTTGTTTGTCGAAAATGGCGTATTTTGCACCCCTGAAAATTATGGCTGGAAAAACTGCGACCGAATATAGAGAGGTAATTGCCACCTGCAAAGCATTGTTCGAAAAGAAAACCAGGGATTATGGGACGGCCTGGCGGATACTGCGTCTGCCTTCCATTACCGACCAGATCTTTATCAAGGCGCAACGTATCCGGAGTATCCAGGAGAAAGGG
>CAYMWA010000017.1:28786-34546 GCA_964393795.1 uncultured Roseivirgaceae bacterium | reverse complement strand
GCATTAAAAATTCTCACAATACCCGTACCCTGCGCATCGGTATGCATGTTTGATCCATCAACCCTCCCGATACCCGCAACATCGAAATCAAAGTTGCCATTGGCCGCGTCATCCCATTTGTAGATATCATTCTCAGCGAGGGGCAAATCGTATTTCGCGGCGAAGTAGTTCTGAATCAAAACCCGCTGTGCCGTATTCACACGTGCCGTGTAGATCGCCATTTCGGCAAGATCGCCCTGGTATCCCGGTGATCCGCTTGTGTGCGCACCGATGTTGAACCGATGGGTTGCGTGGCTGGAGTAGGTGGCTGTACCCGGGCGACTCTGTAAGAGCACGCCATCGCGATAGAGTTGCTTTCCAAAAGTCGGGTTGGCACTGTATGTCCATAGAGAATATCGGCTAGTGATGTCTGCGGGCGCTGCGATTTCCAAACGCGCCGACGGATCATTCCAGTCGCCGATGTCAAAGACAACCGTGTTTGACCAGGGAATGTGGTTGGCAAACCGGTTCGTCTCCAACGGATCGGTAGTGTACACGCACGATGCCTGACCGGAGTTGTCCGGGCGGCTCACAACAAACGAAGAAGCCTGATTGGTGACGAAGTTTGAGGTGGTAAGCGTGAGTCCTGTCCGGAGGCGATTGGTCCCGTCAAAACTGAGGGCATCGAAGCCGTTCACACCGGCAACAACTGTGGGACGCTCAGCACCGGTCTCGGCGACATCAAGTTCGGTGACGCCTGCGGAATTGATCCAGCGATCTACTGCCGTGCCGGTAACCTCCACTCCGCTGTCGGGCCTGTACCACAGCTTGAGCGTCGAGGTGCCATCGGTCGTGCCCACACCCCCCGGCCCCGTGCCCGGTGCATTCAGCACGGCCAGTGTGAACCGCGTGGCGTTCCCAATACCGGCCACGCTGGCAAAACGGTAAGTGTTGCTCCCTACGGGCGTAGCGCCGAAGATGGGCGTCTGGTCAGAAAAATCACCGTCGTTGTCAACATCGATGAGCAAGCCCAATTGTAACGATACATCGCAGGGGTCCATGGCAGCAAACGCTGGAAGCCCGGTTAAATCAAACTGCAAGTCGACATTACCTACATTGCCGCGTTCACTTGCGCGCCATACCCGCTCAAAGCGCGCGCTCGTGCGCGCGGGTATTCCTGTGGTCACGCTGGCTTGTAAAGTACCGCCATCATGACCCCATATGAGGAATTCGTCATCATCAAGATTCGTGGCATTGAGTATGCGAACAATTCCCGAACCGCGAGCATCCGTGTGCTGATTGAGGGCGTTGACGCGCCCGATTCCCGCCACGTCATGGTCGTAGTCGCCATTGCCCACATCGTCCATCGTATAGAAATCAAACTCCGACAGGGGAAGGTTATATTTCGCGGAGAGGTAGTTGTTGATAATGATACGTTGTGCCTCATTCACGGCAGTATTAAAGGCGATCACCTCCGCGATGTCGCCATCCCAGCTCTCGCCGGCCTGTCGACCGATTCCGAACGCGCTCCACGACCGCAATGTGCCATCATAAGCGACACTCCCGGCCAACGACCCATCTACGTATTGGGTCATCTGCGCCACGCCGTCGTAGTAGTTCAGGAAGCCATAAAAGGTATTTACAGCTGTCGTCACATTCTGCGGGAAGTTCTGCTGCGTTCCGTCCGATTGTATACCACGTCCCCATATGCGCTGGGAGGCGCTATTGACCCACATGCCGATCACCTTGTCACCCGTCGCAGAAGAGAAAGCCGCAGAAGCAGCCTGAATAATACCCGGATTTTGTGAAGGAAGGGAGAACCACCGGGCCACCGCCCAGATAGACGCCGCATTGCCAGTAGCCACGCCGTCCGATAACAGCCGGTCGCCGTTTCCTGCCGTGAAGCGAATAACGGGGAGGCTATTGGCCACATTGATCTCAAAGTCGGGTTGCGCGGAGGTCGTGCTGTTGACAGCGTGTGTGTCGTTTCCAGAGCGATCAGTCCACAGCGCGACGTTACCACCACTCGTCGCAGGCGTGGTGCCTGCTGCGTCGGAATACACGCCATAGTCGGCGCTGAGCCACAACACATTGTTCGCGGCATTGCCGACGCCACCCGGGCCAGTTTGTGCGAATGCAACGCCGGAGCACGCTAAGAAGAAAGCTATTACGAAAACTAGTTTCATAAAAACGGATCGTAACTGGCCAGTAAAACAAAATCCCGCATCAGGAATCGTCTCCCTTCTTCAACACCGTCACCACTTCGTTGAGTTTCAACAACGCTTCTACGGGACTCATCGTGTTGATATCAACGCTTCCCAGCAATTCCTGAATTTCCTTGAACCGCGGATCAGCATCAAACAAACTCATCTGCGGCGAAGGTTTAGGGACGTTATGAAACTTCTTGTGCTCCTCGTTCTTGTGGCGGTCCTTTTCCAGGAAGCGGAGAATTTCGTGAGAGCGAAACACAATGCGGTTCGGCATACCTGCGAGTTGCGCGACGTGTATGCCGAAGCTGTGATTGGTGCCGCCCTCTTTGAGTTTACGCATGAAGATGATCCGGTCACCCACTTCCTTTACCGACACGTTATAATTCTTGACCCGCGGAAGATCCTCCTCCAGCTGGTTGAGCTCGTGATAGTGTGTGGCAAATAATGTCTTTGGCTTGCAGTCTTTATGGCCGTGGTTGTGCAAGTACTCCACAATCGCCCAGGCGATGGAGACTCCGTCGTAGGTACTCGTCCCCCGGCCGATCTCGTCCATCAATACCAGACTGCGATGGCTGAGGTTGTTGAGGATACTGGCCGTTTCAGTCATCTCCACCATAAATGTGGATTCGCCTCGCGACAGGTTATCGCTGGCACCGACGCGCGTAAAGATCTTATCGACGATGCCAACCGTTGCGCTATCCGCAGGAACGAAACTACCCATCTGGGCCAACAAGACGATCAGGGCTGTCTGTCGCAGCAGCGCCGATTTTCCCGCCATGTTCGGACCGGTAATGATCAGAATCTGCTGCCTGTCGCTGTCGAGGAAAATATCATTCGGCACGTATGATTCGCCTACAGGCAATTGCTTTTCAATAACCGGATGACGACCGCCGCGAATGTCGACAGCGAGCGAATCGTTGATGATTGGCCGTGCATAACGATTCGCCTTTGCTACTGATGCAAAGGAAAGAAGGCAATCGAGCTGCGCAACAAGGCGCGCGTTCTGTTGAATCTGAGGAATGAACCTGGCAGCATGGTGGACCAGTTCATTGTATATCCGCTGCTCGATCACGACGAGTTTCTCCTCGGCGTGGAGGATCTTCTCCTCGTACACTTTAAGCTCTTCGGTGATGTAGCGTTCGGCATTCACCAGCGTTTGCTTCCGGATCCAGTCGGCAGGGACCTTGTCTTTATTGGCGTTGCTTACTTCCAGGTAGTAGCCAAACACCTTGTTGAATGAAATTTTTAATGAAGAGATACCGGTGCGTTCGGTTTCACGTTTTTGTATTTGCAGCAGGAAGTCCTTGCCGGAATAGGCGATCTTCAACAGCTCGTCGAGTTCGCTGTCTACGCCTTCCTTGATGATACCCCCCTGGTTCGAAGCAATGGACACATCTTCGCGCAGCTCCCGGTCGATTTTCTCCAGGAGGAATTCGCAGGGATGAAGTTGATCCGCCATCTTCTGAAGCTCCGGCGAAGCGTCGGCTTTCAATGCTTCGCGCACGGGTGCGATGTTCTTGAGTGAGCGTTTCAATTGTAACAGTTCCCGCGGATTAATCCTGTTGACCGCCACCTTGGAGATAAGCCGTTCGAGATCAGCTATCTGTTTGAGGGGTTCGCGGATGGCATCGGCCAGCGCAACGTCCTCGAAAAAGCGATCGACCACATGCAATCGCTCGTCAATAGCCACTTTATCTTTCAACGGAAGGATCATCCACTTGCGTAACTGTCGGGAGCCCATGGCCGTAACAGTGTGGTCGAGGATATCGATCAGGGGAACACCACCTTCTTGCTGTGCGCTGATCAGTTCAAGGTTTCGGATGGTGAACTTGTCCAGCCACACATATTTTTCTTCATCGATCCGCGAGATGGCTGCAATGTGGGAAGTGTCTTTGTGCTCGGTATCTTCGAGGTAGTGCAACACCGCACCGGCCGCAATGATCGCTTCACCGAGCCCTTCAACGCCGAATCCTTTCAGCGTTGCCGTCTTGAAATGCGTGACCAGTTTATCGTAGCCGTAATCAAAGGCGTATACCCATTCATCCAGCGCAAACAAGTTGTATTCGTCGCCAAACAATGGCTCAAACTTTTCGCGCAGTGATTTGCTGTAGATAATTTCCGAAGGTGCGAAGCCCTGAATCAGCTTTAACACGTACTGTTCATTACCTTGCGCCGCATAGAATTCGCCTGTCGAAAGATCGAGAAAGGCAACGCCAAATGTTTCACGCGAAGCAAAGACCGAGGCGAGGAAATTATTTTGCTTCCGGTCAAGCACATGGTCATTGAAAGATAAACCCGGGGTAACCAATTCGGTGACGCCGCGCTTGACAATTCCCTTTACAAAACGCGGATCCTCCAGTTGGTCGCATATGGCTACGCGATGTCCCGCGCGCACGAGTTTGGGGAGGTAAGTATCCAGTGCATGGTGCGGGAATCCTGCGAGCTCCGTTTCGGACGCTGACCCGTTTCCTCTTTTCGTGAGTACAATATCGAGCACCTTGCTGGCTGAAATCGCGTCCTGCCCAAACGTTTCATAGAAATCGCCGACCCTGAAAAGGAGCAGGGCCCCGGGATACTTCGCCTTAATGGCGTTGTATTGCTTCATCAGCGGGGTCTCGGTGAGGGTTTTCGATTCTGCCATAACGACAAATATAGAAAAAGAGCCCCGCGCAAAGGCGCAAAGCGCGCAAAGAATTTTCTATGGTGGACTAAGGACCATGGACTATCGACCATCGACTATGGACTATCGACTATGGACCATCGACCATGGACTATGGACTATGGACTATGGACTATGGACTCTAACAAAAACTTACTTCTTTTGCCTCAAAATTAGCCACATGAAAAAACTCAGCCTTGAGGAGCTGGAACGGATATCCGTGGATGAATTCAAGCAAGCTGAAAAGCTTCCCGTTTGTGTCGTGCTCGACAACGTGCGCAGCCTGCACAATGTGGGCGCTGCTTTTCGCACCTGTGATGCCTTCAGGATCGAAAAAATATACCTCACCGGCATTACCGGACAACCCCCTCACCGCGAAATAGAAAAGTCAGCCCTCGGGGCGACCGCCTCCGTCGATTGGGCGTACCATGAGAACGCGGGACAACTCGTCTCCGAGCTAAAAGAGAAAGGCTACCAGATCATCGTTGTCGAGCAAACAACGGAAAGCCGCTCCCTTGCCGGGTTCACGCCCGATATGGATACCAAATATTGCCTGGTATTCGGCAATGAAGTTCACGGTGTCAGCGACGAAGCCATCGCAAATGCGGACGTCGCGATTGAAATCCCCCAGCTCGGCACCAAACACTCCCTCAACATCTCCGTGTGTGTAGGGATAGTATGCTGGGAGTTCTTCAGGGTGCTCGGAAAGCCACCACACTGAAGTTTCACCGCACTGAAGTTTCACCGCAGAGGCGCCAAGACGCAAAGGGCGCGAAGGATTTTTGATATGGCTTGTGCGACTATTGAGCAGGTGAGCGCATTTCGAAGTGAGGGACTGAGAACAACATTTCCATTGCATTTCTCAGCGTTCTCTGCGTCTTCGTGACTCTGCGGTGAAACTTCAAAGCCGCT
>CAYMWA010000017.1:0-28686 GCA_964393795.1 uncultured Roseivirgaceae bacterium | reverse complement strand
TGCTTCGCTATCTCCAGCGCCTTCGTCGTAATATAGTATTTCGCGATCATGTTGGGCACTTCCCATTCGGGCATGTTGCCGTGTTGAAGGTATTCGAGGTATTTTTCCGTCACCTGTCCGAAATGTGCTTCGTGGCCGTTGTGATATTTTTCAGGCACTACCACCGTCCACAACTCGCCATTTCTTTCTACCTCAATACCGGGAAACTTTTCCTGCACTTTTGCGAGCGCCGACTGCAGGTCAGCTTCAAATGTCTTGTCTTCCTTGCTAACGGGTTCGATATACAACACCGGCCTGTACTTCTCTTCCTTACCCTGCCGGATGATCAGGTTTGCCTTTGAGCCCTTCATGATGGAGAAGTGTGTGTCTCCGCCACCGGGAGGTGCTTCAAAGTTCCAGGTGACGCTGACCTTCGCGTTGACGCCATTGATCTGGTAGTTGATCTCTCCGTTGGAGTACACGCCGAGGACGCCTTGGTCATTCACGTCTTTCTTCAGGTAATCGGGATATGTTGCCATGCCCGTTACCTTTTCGAATTGTTGTGGTGTAAGATTGGTCTTCCAGTGTTTTGCGCTCGTGATGTGGATATCCGACTCGTAGTCGATAATTTTTCCGGGGAAGCATTCCCACTGTACGAGGTCGACCAGGTGCGTGGTTACGTCGACAATACCTTCGCCTTGTTGTTCGACGTCAAAAAACCAGGCGGGCCTGATCAGCGGTGTACCCGATACAAGCTTTGAAAAATGATGCACGCTTTCTTTAGTCACTGCAGGATCTTCGGGCGTTCCCTGCTGAAGTGTGCCGAAGACTTCCGGCAATGTGGAGAACTCACGTTGCAGCATCGTTGTGATCTCGAAGCGCTCCGTCATGATGTCGTAGAGCAAGAGGTCCTTTTCTTTGGCTGTGGCAAATGCTTCCTTCAGCAATTCGAAGCTTTCGGTATTGATCGCCATGGGTTTGTCTGCAAAAACATTGAGGCCTGCATTGATCGATTGATTGATATACTCGGTTTTAAGTTTGTTGTTGCCGGCGAGTACGACAACGTTGCCCGGTTTTTGGTCGAGCATTTTCTGAAGGTAGTCGGGACCTGTGTAGACTTCCTCCACCCAATGCGTAGGGTTCTCCTCGCGGTTGTTGTATGCCTCAATCTTTTCGAGGTGCGCGCGTACTTCGTCACCATCAGGAGCAAAAACGTGCACCACCGAATCGACCTCCTCATACATCGATTTTTGAACGAGATAGGCGTGAAAATGTCCCGGATTGAGAGTGATCAGCTCTATTTTTGAAGCACTGCCGTCTGCCGGGTGCTCCCCGTCCGATCCCGACTTTGGAGCCGAACAGGATATCACGGCCACCATCATAACTGCGCTTATTGAAATTCTTGTTAATGTACTTGCGTATTGCATATTGTTCCGGGGTTGTTCATGATAAGGGCGAAATATATGGATTTTTATTGAAGCTGATGTCGATTCTTCCACGAGTGTGTTGATGTGCGATATTGGCGATCTCATTTGCGCTGAACGGTAAAGGCGCTGATCACTGGTCGCAACCATGACCAGCGAAGCAGCGCCTTTTGTTCATCGCAGTTGACACTTCAAAATGAGCGCAACATTCTGCGTACCTCGAATAACCAGCGGCACCTAGCCACCGGTAGTCTCCACCAGTGTACCTTCTCCAGGTCCGTCAACCCATTCCATTGGCGGAATGTTGTTTTCAGCGCCGGGATATCCTTTGTTCTGGTTGAGGTGACCAAGTGTGTTTGCGTTGATCGCATCAGCGGGGATTGGCCAGAGAACAATCCACGGTGCAATCCGATAGTTGTAGAATGGCGCGCGTACCTGATCCCTGTAAAAAGCATTTTTCTCGATCACCCTGTCATACCAGAAATTGTCTTCATGAAAATTTGCGAGACTGTACGTCTTGCCATTGTAAGCCTGTTTTCCGGTTTGCGCGAAGATGTAGGCAATACGCGTAAGTTCCGTTTTTCGCGGTTCCTCATAGTACAGCTCACGTGCACGTTCATCCAGGATCGTACCAATGTTCACTTCTGCCGGGGCATAAGGTGCGGCGCCGGCCCTTGTTCTCACCGCGTTCAGGTCAAGTGCAGCATTTCCGGGATCATTCTTCCATACATAGGCTTCCGCCCTCAGCAGATAGGTTTCAGCAACACGGAATGCATACCAGTCGCCGTGGCCACCGTCAGGTGTATTGTCGGTCGGGTCGGGTATGAACAACTTATATTGGGGCCAGTCGAACCATGACCTGATGGTGTCGGTACACAAGATGCCGCCATCGTCATCGTACAACTGTAGCGGTTGATTGTAGTAAGGATCGCCATCCGCTTTCAATACGGGGTTGTTGTACACCAGGTTTTCCATGGTCATCCAATTCGGATAAATATGGCGCATATCATTAGCGTCATCCCAGAGTCCGTGTTGAGACCAGGGAGACGGACGAAAACGACCAATACCCCTACCGTAGCGCGCCACCAGGTCTATTTCCACCGGTACGCCCCCGACTTTTGCGCCGAGCGGCTGGTCGGTAGTTCCGGTCTGCCCTGTGGGTGTTTTGTTTTTACCCGCACCACCCCAATAAGGAACCGTCTGACGCATAATGCTCATCCTTTCGCTTGCACCGTCTTCTGTGAGGGTTTCGTTGCCTACGAACAACCAGATTCGCTCCTTGTTTTCCGGAAGGGCTTTGTTCTCTTCCTGATGAAGATCCCAAATAATATCATGGGCTGGATCGTCCTTGTAAGCACCAAACCGCTCGGTCATCAGGCCGTGTATTCCGTCATTGATCACGGCCGTGGCGGAAGCGATGGCATCGTCGAACTCACCCAGTGCAAGATTGACTTTCGTGAGTACGTGGTTGACTGTAGCCTTGTTAATGTCGCCAATTGGCGCATCGGCATGCACCCATTGCGCGGCAAACTCAAGATCTTTCTTGCATTTCCGCAGAATACTTTCCCTGGTGCAGGTGTAGAAGTCCAGTTTTGGCTGGGTGATTTCCGCAAGCACAAGCGGCACATCCCCATGCTGATGAACCAGTCGATAGTACACATTCGCGCGATGGAAATAGGCCTTCCCAAGAATATTATTCCGTTCTTCCTCGCTCTCCCACTCAGGATAGTCAATCCGGGAGATGACGGTATTCGCATACTTGATACGCTTATATCCCTCGGTCCAGTACCGCCCGAGTTTTGTGCGGTCACTATTATCCATGTTCTCGGCGGGAAGAATCTGCGCGGGCATGTCCATATGGACGCCGGTTTTGTCTGTTGTCCCTTCTACTGCTATGTCAGAAAAGATACCCTCGGAGATAAACGGCGGGGTGTCGCCATAATACTCGTGGCGCGCATTTCGAAGACAGGCAATCAACGCAGCGTTAAGTCCGTTCGCGTCAACGAACGTGTTTTCAGGTGCAAAAAATGACAACGGCTTCGGCTCAAGAAAGTCCTCCGAGCATCGGGTCGTAAGAAAAACCATTGCCAACGTGAGCAGTGTGATAATGCTATACTTTTTCATGGTCAGTTCTTAAAGCGTGAGATTAAGTTTGAAGGAGAGATACGAGGGCGTATAGGTATTATGCTCAGGATCCATCCATGACCAGCCCGGAGCCCACACAAACGGATTTCCGGAAACAAGGGACAACCTGCAGCCCTGGACCTGAATCTTCCTCAGCAAGTCGACAGGCACCGTGTAGGACAGGGCCACATTATCAATCCGCACGAACGAGTTGTCCTGCCAAACGTCAAATCCCGTTTCATAACTGTCTATCCTTGCCCACGTATTGCCCGGATTTTCGGGAGTCCAGTAGGGCACATTGTAGTAGGTTGACCGGTCATAGAATGCCTCGTTGTTTCGCACATAAGGATTGGACTTCTTGTGGCCTACGTTAGCGTACATCTTGATCGAAAGCTCCCAGTTCTTATAGTTGAATGTGTTCCTGAGGGTCATGCGTACCGGCGGGCGTTTGTAGCCGAGAAACTGCTTGTCGGCATCGGTGTATATTCCATCGCCATCGACGTCCTCAAGTTTGTAGTCGCCCGGGTCACGGGCGTATTTGTCTGCTTCTTCCGCTTCGGATTCCTGCCAGATGCCAAGTGTTTTATAGTCCCAGATTTCGTCAATGGCATGGCCGATGAACCACTCGTTCGTCGGGTCATCTGCCTCTTCGCGAACGCCAGTAACCGGATCGGTCAGGTAGTCACCGTACAAGTGGACAATCTCGCTTCTGTTAAACGCCAGAGAAAAGCCACTCGTCCACGAGAAATTATTGCGCTTGATATTTTGCGAGCTCAGACCGATTTCAAAGCCACGGTTATCAACCTGTCCGAGGTTGTCGAAGACATTAAAGAAGCCCGTCATGTTGGGGAGCTCCCGGCTTACCAGCATGTCTTCCGTTGTCATTTTATAGACTTCAAGATTTCCCTGGACCGTTCCATTGAACACCGAAAAGTCGACACCCAGGTTGTACGCCTTGGTTCCCTCCCATTTCAAGCCGGGGTTTGCCATGCGGTCGGCAAATAACTGAGATACGTACCCAGGTTCACCATCAGTGATGAATACAAACTTTCCGGTGGCCAGTGTTGCAAAAGCATCATACCGATCTACGCCACGATTACCGTTCGTGCCGTACGACAACCTCAGTTTCAACATGTCAATCCATTCGGGGGAGAAGAACGCTTCTTCGCTGATGGTCCATGCGCCGGCAATCGACCAGAAACTCGCCCTTGGATTCAGCTGTCCAAATGCCGAGTATCCGTCGCGTCGCCATGAGGCGGTAATGTTATACTTGTTCATCAGGGTATAATTCACGCGGGCGAGCAGCGCATCGGCAGTGCTAACCTGGTCATCGCTTTCAATCTCCAAATCCTCCGCTGCTGCCTGCATGCGATGGTAGCCAAGCGCGTCGGTCGGAAGAAATCGCTGTCTGTACATACGGTCGCGCCAGTACTGGTACTTTTCAGCATTCTGCACAAGCGTCACGTCGAACGCATGTATGTTGATCGTCTTGTTCCACTTGAGAATGTTATTCACCTGCCACTCGTTGATAGTTGTATTATTTCGCTCCGCGCGCCCGCCTTGCGGAGCCCAGTTGAGATGGCCTGATGAATAGTGCTGATAATTGCGGTTCCAATTGAACCGTGGAATAAACTCAGACGTGAAGGTGATTCCCAAGGGCAGCGTTACTCTTCCGTAAAGTTTGCTGCTAAGCGAATTATACTTTATAAACCGTTCGCGATATTTCATCTCAAGCCAGAAGTTTGGCGCATTGATATAGCCCGAAGGTGCAAACAACAACGTCTTTCCATCTTCTTCGTACATGGACGAGTAGGGCGTATTGTAGAAGCTCGGATCTATGGGAAGCGGACTTTCGTCGCGGAAGGCGACCTGGGTGTTGGTTCCGACCGCTAGCCAATTCGTTACATCGGCTTCCAGGTTGAGACGGGCGCGGATGGTTGAAAATTCCTCGTTATACCTGATGCCCTCATTGTTCGTGTAGCCGAGAGATAGATAATATGATACTGCATCCGAAGCGCCAGAAAGGCTGATGTTGTAGTCTTGTGTCACGCCGGTCTGCCATGTGTACTTACTAAAATCAGTTTCTCTTCCTGCTTTGTAGTTGGCGACCTCGATCGGCGCAAAGCCAATGCGGTTCAGCCATATCTCGTCAAGATCGCTGGCCGCCGTTGATCCGTCATATGCTTTCCATTCATCGATGGTCACACCATCCGGAAGATTGTCAGGGTTCTGATAATAGCCGGGTCCAATAGTGATTTGGCGACGCTCATTAGCTTCATAGCCGGCAATCCTCCGGTTAATGAATTGTTGGCCATTCATCAACTCATAGTGTGCGGGCGAGACGTAAGCGATACCTGTGCTCGTAGAAACGTTAATCATCGGCTTACCGCGCTTTCCTTTTTTAGTGGTAATGATGATGACGCCGTTGGCGGCACGCGAACCGTAAATGGCTGCAGAAGAAGCGTCTTTGAGCACATCGAACGATTGGATGTCGACCGGATTGATGTCGCTCAGATCGCCGTAGTAGATCATTCCGTCGACAACGATCAACGGGGCATTCGCCTGCCGTTGCTCCTCGAAATCACCATCGTTGTTCGCATCTTTTCGGAGGGATGTTTCACCCCTGACAAGAAAATCTTCGGCACTGCCTATTCCCTTCGGAGAAGTGTTCAAGCTTACCGCAAGGCCGGGGATTGCACCTCTTAGCATCGACGTGAGGTTCGAAGTAGCTTCGGTTTCCAGGGTCTCCGCATCGATATGCGCCACTGCGCCCGTCACGTCTTTTCGCTTTTGCGTGCCGTATCCGATGACGACAACCTCTTCGAGCGCCTGGACATCGGGCGTAAGGCTCACGTCGATACGGGTCCGACCGCTTACAGGAAACTCCTGACTTGTGTAGCCAATAAACGAAAACACGAGAATTGTGTTGGGATCATCAACCACAATCGAATAAGATCCGTTGGCATCGGTCGTCGTTCCCACTGTTGTGCCCTTCAGTACAATGCTCGCACCCGGCAAAGGGCTGTTGTCGTTGGCGTCGGTAATCCTTCCCGACACCGTCTGCTCCTGCGCAAAGGCGCAGACGCACAAAAGCAAAAAAGGTACGGGCCAGCAAAACTTTTTGATCCCTCGCCCGGGAGGGGATCCATTAGGAGTAAATGATTTTGTCATAGGAGTTAGGTTTATTGTGAGTATTTAGGTATTTAGGCATTCTGACAGATCTGAACTGCGTCCCCGCGCTGTTCCCGCCTTCCAACCTCCTTTTTCAGCTTCCACGGTTCTGTTACTCCTTACCGCGCTTGAGAAACATCAGAAATTAAAAGTAGTACATTTAAAAGAATTTGCAACCGATTGCATAAAACATTTTAGAAAAATGGTATCATTGTATGTAATTACGGTCCAAAACCAGCGTTGGAGTATGCAACCGTTTGACTAAAATATTGGCATTCAGACGGCACCAGGACGGCGCACTAAGGAAAAGAGACTCATATATACTAAATATATATCTTAAAAAGAGCGTAAAAACCCCATGCGCGAAAAAAAAGAAATCACCATCTACGACATTGCGGCCTCCCTCAACCTCTCATCGGCAACGGTGAGTCGGGGCCTCAAAGACCATCCGGCGATCCGAAAGGAGACGAAAAAAAGGATCCTTGAAAAGGCTAAGGAAATGGGCTATCGTCACAACCTGTTTGCCAGCAACCTGCGACGGAACCGCACCAACACCATTGGCGTCATCGTGCCGCGCCTCAACAGCTACTTTATGTCTTCGGTCATTTCAGGCATCGAAAAAGTAGCCAACGAGGCTGGCTACAACCTCGTGATCAGCCAATCGCTGGAGCTTGAAAAAAAGGAAATGGTCAACATCAAAACGATGTTCAATACACGTGTCGACGGACTCCTCGTGTCGCTGGCGTACGACACGGAAAGTGACGCACATTTTAAGGTCATCTTCGACAAAAACATACCCGTTATCTTCTTTGACCGCGTCTTTGAACATCCGAATTGCACAAGCATTGTCATCGACAACTTTGAGGCGGGCTACGCCATGACCCAACACCTCATCCAGCAGGGATGCAAACGCATCGTACACCTCACTGCCAACCTCAAACGCAACGTATACGCTGACCGACTGCGCGGCTATCAAAAGGCACTCGCCGATCACAATATTCCCTACGACGACAAACTACTCTTTGTCAACAACCTCGGCGAGGCCGAGTGCATGGAAGCCATCAAAACAATCCTGCAAATGAACCCGCGGCCCGATGGCATTTTCTCCAGCAACGACTCCTCCGCCGTGGTCTCCATCCGCGAACTGAAAAAGGCAGGCGTCGCCATCCCGGGAGAAATCGCGGTAGCCGGATTTAACGATGAGCCCATCGCTACCGTCATCGAACCGAACCTCACGACGATCCATTATCCCGGACAGGAAATGGGCGAAGTCTGTGCCTCCATTCTTATTCGTAAATTGGACAAAAAGGATCAAGCGGATCTTAACAGGGTCGTGCTTCGCCACCAACTGATCGTGCGCGATTCAACTCTCAGAATACCACCAAAAGCCAAACATCATTCACCTTAAACCTTCCCGACATGGAACAAAAGAAAAACGCCATCAACCGAAGAAAATTTCTGAGCTCTACCGCCACCGGCGCCGTCGCGGGCACGTTGATGGTGAGCGGTTTCCCGACCATAGTGCCTGCTGCCGTCCTGGGAAAGAACGCGCCCAGCAACCGCATTAACATCGCCGCTATCGGGAATGGAAGAATTTCACGCGCCCACGATATGCCGGGCGTCCTTAAATATGACTCAGCACGCATCATGGCCGTGAGCGACCTTGACAGTAAGCGCATGAACGATGCGAAAAAACTCGTCAACGACTATTATGCTAAAAAGTCCGGAAAATCATACGATGGAGTGAAGACCTACGGCAACTACCGTGAGGCCCTGGACGATAAAGATGTCGACGCGGTGATCATCAGCACGCCCGACCATTGGCACGCCCTCATCGCCATCCATGCCGTTGAAGCGGGAAAGGATGTATACATGCAGAAGCCCACATCGCTTACCGTAGAAGAAGGCCGCGCTGTGAGCAACGCCGTACACCGCAGCGGGCGCATCCTGCAAATGGGTACCCAGCAACGATCAGGTGAACAGTTCCGATACGCCTGCGAGCTTGTCCGCAATGGAAGAATCGGCGATCTCCAAACCGTGGAAGTCGGGTTGCCGGGCGACCCCGGAGGAGACGAAGAGCCGGAGATGCCAATTCCTTCGAACCTCAACTATGAAATGTGGCTGGGCTCTACGCCTTACGTATACTACACCGAGAAAAGGGTCCATCCGCAGCACGATTATAGCCGCCCGGGTTGGCTGCGCTGCGAGCAGTTCGGCGCCGGCATGATCACCGGATGGGGTCAGCACCACATCGACATCGCCCATTGGGGCATGGATAAGGAATACAGCGGTCCGGTTGAGATTTCCGGGCGCGCTGAGTTTCCCAAATCCGGCCTGTGGGACGTCCACGGAATATTCCGCACGGAGGGGGTATACGACAACGGTGTAAAAATGATCGTGACCAACGAATTGCCCAATGGCATCAAGTTCATCGGCTCAAAAGGCTGGATCTTTGTTACGCGCGGCAACTACACAGTCACGGCAAGCGATCCGGTTGCGAAAGAAGCTTCAAGCAAAGCACTCTCGGCAAGCGATCCCAAAATCATTCGATCCGTCATCGGCCCCGACGAGATCCATCTGTACAAGAGCGACGACCAGCACGGAAACTGGCTCGATTGTGTCAAATCCAGAAAACCGCCCATTTCCCCGATAGAAATCGGTCACCGCGTTTGCTCTACGTGCCTCATCCACCACATCGCCATGAAGCTCGATCGCAAGATCTACTGGGATCCGGTGCGCGAGCGATTCAAGAACGACGACGAAGCGAACAGCATGCTCTCACGGCCGCAACGTTGGCCCTACATGATCGAAGCATGAGTTGCAGACTATCGACTTCCACTGCCCGCCTTGTCACCGGTGCACGACTCGGTGCGCTATGCGCGATGATGGCCATGGTCGTCCCGATGCGGGCGCAGCAGCTTGCCACGCTTGAAGTCTCGCTCGATTACCCGTCGGCGGGCATACTGGTTCCTGTTCATGTGACATTGGATGCGATCACCACCGCGCCTGACTCACTGCTTACACTGGTCGAGATTCAGGGCCGGAAAAAAGTACCCGTTCCGTTCCAGGTTGAGACAGGAACTGCGCGTACGCTCACCTGGCTCGTACCGGACACGCGTGGAAAGCACGTGTATGCACTGACCAAAACAGAGCACCCTTCTGCCGTACCTTCAGGCGTGCAGGCTGTCAAGCAAGACGGCGCCCTTACCCTGAAAAGCGGAAATCAGAACCTGCTTCGGTATCAATACACAACGTTGGCTCCACCGGCGGGTGTCAATCCGGTGTTTGGCCGAAGCGCCTTCATCCATCCACTCTGGTCGCCGCATGGTCAGGTGCTGACCCGCATACAGCCGCCGGATCACTATCATCACTACGGCTTGTGGAATCCATGGACACACGTCCTGTTTGAGGGCGATACCGTCGATTTCTGGAATCTCGGCAGCAGGCAGGGCACCGTCCGGTTTGCCGACTTCGTATCCGCTTCGGGCGGGCCGGTCTATGGCCACTTTGCTGCCGTACAAGAGCACGTCGCTTTTGCCAAATGGGGCGGTGAAAAAACCGCCCTCACCGAACTTCAAACGGTACGGGTATACGCACCGGAAGGGAAGGATTACTACATCGCAGACATCACCGTACAACTTAACTGCGCGGCAGGCCCGGTGCGCCTTCTTGAATACCGCTATGGCGGAATGGGATGGCGCGCCACAGAAGCGTGGACGAAGGAAAACAGCCGCGTGCTGACGTCGGAAGGCAAGTCACGGAAAGATGCGGACGGCTCGCGTGCCCGCTGGTGCATCGTTGAAGGCGCCATCGACGGCGAGAACGCCGGCGCGGTGATGATGTCGTATCCATTGAATTACAACTACCCCGAGCCCTTGCGCATCTGGCCGGAGAATGCCAACCGGAATCGCGGCGATATGTTTGCGAACTTTTCTCCTACCAAAGACCGCGACTGGCAACTGACGCCGGGAAACGACTACGTACTGCGCTACCGGTTCATCATTTTTAACGGTACCTTCCCTAAAGAAAAGGCGGAAGCAGCATGGCATTATTTTGCGTCGCCGCCGATGGTAAAAGTACAACCTGTAAAAAACTGAACTGACGTATGAAAAAATTGTGGCTTGTTTCCCTCGCGTTCCTGTTGACACTGTCTCTTGTGCACCATGCGCAAGCGCAAAAGCGAAAGAGCGTAGAGTGGAAAAAGATCCATGTGCTGGTATACACCAGGAATGGAGAAGGATATGTCCATGACAATATTCCCAGCGCCGTAAAAGCGATTCAGAAACTCGGCGCCGAAAATGGATTCAAAGTCGATGTGTCGGATGATCCCACCATTTTTACCGAAGACAATCTTCGCCGCTATTCGTTCCTGATTTTTCCCAGCACGAACAATGACGTCTTTGATACTGATGAACAGCGCGTCAATTTTCGACGCTACATAGAGGCAGGTGGCGGTTTCGTGGGACTGCACTCTGTTACCGGCACGGAGCGCCACTGGAAATGGTTCAAGATGATGCTCGGAGGAAGTTTCGCATGGCATGCCCGGTTTCAGTCGTTCTCGCTCGTCACCATTGACAACAGCCATCCTTCCCTCAAAGGTGTTCCACATGTCTGGACCAAGGAAGATGAGTGCTACTTCGTAAAAGAAATGTATCCCGGCATTCGCGTGCTGATGGCCCATGACCTCAGCACAGTAGACGGTGACGCCGCGCAGAAAGAAAAGATCAAAACTTATTCAGCGCAGTTCGCCGATTACTATCCCGCGGTATGGTATCAGCATTTCGACGGAGGGACGATCTGGATCACCACACTCGGCCACAGCAAGGAGGACTATGAAGATCCCGTCTATCTCAATCACATTTTTCAGGGTATGACCTTCGTCGCCAGCCAAACAGGAAAGCTCGATTTTTCAAAAGCCTATGCAACCGAACGGGATACGCCGTTGCCGTAGGTCAATTCGGGTATTGTGTAAACAAAATCCTGTGGTATATTTAGAGCTTGACTTTTTAAAAACCTAACCTAAGCCGCCCACATGGAAATCGAGGCAGAAACCATTGTAAAAAAGACCGGCAGGTATCGCTGGACTATATGTACACTTTTGTTTTTGGCGACCACCATCAACTATGTCGACCGCCAGATCTTATCGTTGGTAAAGCCCATTCTCGATGTGGAACTCGGTTGGAGTAACGAGGAGTTTGGAATCGTCAACGCCGTATTCCAGGGCGTGTACGGATTTGGGCTCCTGTTTTTCGGATGGTTTGTGGATCGGTATGGCGCAAAAGTCGGTTACGCCATTTCGATTATCGGATGGAGTTTCGCGGCGATGGGCCATGCAGCCGTTTCTACAGTGACCGGCTTTATCGTGGCCCGCGGCGCACTCGGACTTAGCGAAGGTGGAAACTTTCCGTCCGCCATCAAGGCCACCACACAGTGGTTTCCGAAGCGCGAGCGCGCGTACGCCACCAGCATTTTTAACGCCGGAACTAACGTAGGGGCTATCCTCGCACCGGCCATCGTCCCCTGGATCGCCTACAGCTACGGATGGCAAATGGCATTCGTCTTCGCCGGAATTGCGGGACTGTTGTGGCTGTTTTTGTGGATCCCTTTTTACGACAAGCCCGAAAAATCAAAATACCTCAAACCGGAAGAACGCGCGCTGATTGAAAGCGATCGCGATCAGGAAAATGAAACGCAAAAAGTATCCTGGGGCCGACTGCTTCGCTATCGCCAAACGTGGTCCTTCATCGTCGGCAAATTCATGACTGACCCCGTATGGTGGTTCTTCCTGATCTGGCTGCCTGATTACTTCAACACAACCAGAGGCCTGAACATCAAGGAAAGCTGGATCCACCTTGTCACCATTTACGTCATCGTGACGATCCTCAGTATCTACGGGGGCTGGGTGATCGGCTACCTTAACAAGCGCGGTTTCACCATTACCAAAGCACGGAAAACGGGTATGTTCGTCTTCGCCCTTTGCGTGATCCCGATATTCCTCGTGGCACAGCTGGGTGAGTGGGGCGCAGTGCTCCTCATCGGACTGGCCGGTGCCGCACACCAGGCATGGTCGGCCAACCTCTACACCACCGTTTCGGATATGTTCCCCAAAAAAGCGGTCGCTTCCGTCATCGGCATTGGTGGCATGGCCGGCGCTACGGGCGGCATGCTCTTCCCGATCTTCTGTGGTCGTATCCTTGACAACTTTACCGCCATTGGGAATGTGACTGCCGGTTACACGATTCTGTTCACCATCTGTGCTTTTGCGTACGTGGGAACATTCTTTATCCATCACCTGCTGGCACCGAAATTTGAACCTTTCCAATTGAAGTAGGGGAAAGGTCCACAGTCCACGGTCCACGGTCCACAGTAGGGCAGAGCGAAGGTCATGAGTTGGCTTTGGTGGTGAATTTCGGAGTTCGCGCCACATCTCTTGACAATGCCCGCTCTTAACAATTCCTCTAGACTACTGTCGACTGTGGACTGTGGACCGTGGACTTTTTCGCTTACCTTTGCAGACACACAAAATTTAAGCGCGTGTCGGATCGATATAATGAACGGGGAGTGTCCGCTTCGAAGGAAGATGTTCACCGGGCCATCAGCAAGCTCGACAAGGGGCTTTTTCCAAAAGCCTTTTGCAAGATCGTGCCCGATCACCTGGGGAATGACCCGGACTTCTGTACGGTGATGCATGCCGACGGCGCGGGAACGAAATCTTCGCTGGCGTACATTTACTGGAAGGAGACAGGCGATTTGTCCGTATGGAAAGGCATCGCACAAGATGCGATCGTTATGAATGTGGACGACTTGCTCTGTGTCGGTGCAACACAAAACATTTTGCTGTCGTCGACCATCGGCAGAAATAAATATCACATCCCCGGTGAAGTGATCTCCACGATCATTGAGGGAACGGAAGCTTTTCTCGACCTGCTCAGACACTACGGACTGAACATCACCAGCACCGGAGGCGAAACCGCCGATGTAGGCGATGTCGTTCGCACCGTCATCGTCGACAGTACAGTGGTTTGCCGCATGAAACGAAAGGATGTCATCGACAATGCCGGCATCCGCGCCGGCGATGTTATCGTCGGACTCGCCAGTTTCGGAAAGGCCACCTATGAATCGCATTACAACGGAGGCATGGGCAGCAACGGCCTTACCTCTGCAAGGCACGATGTGTTCACGCACGACTATGCTACCCGATATCCGGAGTCTTACGACCGCAACGTTACCGATTCGCTTGTATATGCGGGTAGCTATGGCGTTACAGACAGCATTCCCGGGCTGGAGGTCAACGTCGGGAAGCTTGTGCTTTCGCCCACGCGCACGTACGCTCCTGTTATCGTAAAGGCCTTGCAACAAATGCGTGGCGAGATACACGGTATGGTTCATTGCAGCGGTGGCGGGCAGACGAAAGTACTTCACTTTATTGAAGGACTCCACGTTGTTAAGAATAACCTTTTCGATGTGCCCCCACTGTTCAAAATCATCCAGGAACAAAGCGGAACGGATTGGAAGGAGATGTACAAGGTGTTCAATATGGGGCACCGCATGGAAGTGTACCTACCCGAAGCGCGCGCCGATGAACTCATCGCTATTGCACGGGCGTTCGACGTCGACGCAAAGATTATCGGCCACGTTGAGTCGTCGTCAGCAAAAAAGGTCACGCTTAAGACCGCCAACGGTGAATTTGCTTACGGATAGTCTTACAACTTCCGGGAAGTTTTGAACTTCCCGGAAGTTGTTCGAAAACTTTCCTTTCTTGCATTCCGTTAAGAAAACAGCCATGTCAGTACAGAACTATACAAGTCTACTACTCGCTTTGCTGCTCAGCGCATGCGGAAGCGTTGAAAACCAGGAAAACCCTATCATGGAACAGGATCCCCATTCATACGCCCGCCCTGCAGAGGCGGTTACCAAACATCTCAACTGGAATGCCCGGGTAAACTTTGAAACAAAGACGATCGCCGCTACTGCTACGTGGGATATTGAAAGCGCTGACAACGCTGATAGTATCATCTTCGACACAAAGGGCCTCAACATCCGACAGATTTCTCTTGACGACGGCCTGCCTGCAGACGTCCGCCTCGGACAAAATGATCCGGTGCTCGGGCAACGCCTCTCCGTGGCAATCACACCTCAAACAAAGCGTGTCGAGATTCAGTACGAAACCAGTCCGGGCGCTGAAGCGCTTCAATGGCTAAGTCCGCAGCAAACAGCCGGCAAAGCGCACCCATTTCTTTTCACACAATCGCAAGCGATCCTGGCCCGAAGCTGGATTCCCTGTCAGGACAGTCCCGGCATCCGGTTCACCTATGAAGCAAACGTTACGGTGCCGAAAGACCTCCTTGCATTGATGAGCGCTTCTAATCCCCAGGCGAAAAACGCCACTGGCGAGTACCACTTCACCATGAAACAGCCGATTCCCTCCTACTTGCTCGCACTTGCTGTTGGCGACATTGGGTTCAAGGCTATCAGTGACCGCAGCGGCGTTTATGCCGAGCAGCCTGTCGTAGACAAAGCGGCGTGGGAATTTGCCGATCTCGAGAAGATGATAGCCGGTGCAGAAGCATTGTACGGGCCCTACCGATGGGAGCGGTATGACGTATTGGTGCTGCCGCCAAGCTTTCCCTTTGGCGGAATGGAAAATCCGCGGCTGACGTTCGCTACACCAACCGTTCTCGCAGGCGATCGTTCGCTCACCGCACTTATCGCCCACGAGCTTGCACACAGCTGGTCGGGCAACCTTGTCACCAATGCCAACTGGAATGACTTCTGGCTCAACGAGGGCTTCACCGTATATTTCGAAACGCGCATCATGGAGAAACTCTACGGCAGGGATTATGCCGAGATGCTCGCCTCGCTCAACTTACAGGACCTGCGTGATGAGGTGCAATCACTCACCGACAAGGGCCTGGCGGCCGACACGCGACTCAAGCTTGATCTCGAAGGGCGAAATCCCGATGATGGCGTCACCAGTATCGCCTACAACAAAGGCTATCTCTTTTTGCGCTCCATTGAAGAACAGTACGGTCGCGAAAAATTCGACGCCTTTCTCAAGGATTACTTTGCCGACAATGCCTTTGGATCTATCGACACACAAGGCTTCCGCGACTACATAAGCGATTACTATCAGTCGAAGTTCGGTATTGCGCTCGACGATAAGATGTTCGATGCCTGGATCAACACGGAGGGGCTACCTGCCGAAGTTCCCGAGCCCAATTCCGTGCGCTTTCAGCACGTGGACCAGGTACTGGCGACCTGGAAGGCCGGCGGGGCGTTAGACAAGCAGGCAAGCGAAGCATGGAGCACGCATGAATGGCTGCACTTCCTAAAGAACCTTCCCGCAGACCTGTCGCCGGCGCAGATGGAGGCCCTCGACCGCTTTGGCAACTTTACGGCTACCGGCAACGCCGAGATATTTACCGTATGGGGTGTGACCGCCATCCGCAACGGTTACGAGAAGATGGCGCCGCGCATTGAAGACTTCCTGATCCATACGGGCCGCCGAAAATTCCTGAGCCCGCTTTATGAGGCGCTGTTGAAAACCGAAGGTGGCAAGGACCGCGCACGCGCCATCTACGCCAAGGCCAGGCCTAATTACCATTTTGTTGCCACCAACACGTTCGACAAACTGCTCGGCGACTGACCGCCTCTGTATTCAGGCGTATTACTGAAGGTCGAAAATACATCAGGCCGGCGAATGGCAATAAATTTTCATTTGCCCTTGTTGGTCGTCTGCCACTTTTTCTTCGGTGCCGGCGGCCGGCGGACATACATTTGATCCTGCTTCCTGCCCTTTCAGAAACTTTTCAATCGGGCCAACTGCAATAGTTTTTACCAGATGCAACTGTTGCTGCAGATTGGGTGTCTAATAGGTGAATGATCGCAATGATGCTTACAAAAAGGAAAATTCTGGTGATTATCGGGATCATTGTCGCCCTCCTGATAACCTTCTACACAGGCGTCTTCGGACTCACAGTCCACTGACGCTGCGCACACTCAAAAGCGCAGCTTTACTTTGTCTTTATAATCTACAGGCACGCTGATCGGAAATCCACGGTACGTTAATTTGAGAGAACCTTTATAGTGGATGTCAAACGTTTTTCCGCCGATCATGCCGAACAGGGTATCCAGTACACCGAGTTCCTTGATGGCGAGACGCACTTCCAGTGGGACCGTGAATTCTGCATCAGCAGGGATGGCCGTCTTTAGGGATTGATCGACCGTCGCCGCTTTCTTACCGTTTACAAAGATCTCCACATCTATCTTTCTGAGCCTTCCGCGCATATCGTTAGGGTTGTAAAAAACCGCGTTGGCCCGCAGCATCGGTTCAGAAGCCGCATCAATCACCACGTCCCTGATCTGTCGCAGCACAATGTCCTGGTCGGGTTTCTTACAGCCAGCGGTCAGCAGCAGCAGAAAGAAAGGAGCAAGCCTTTTAACGAATAGGGCCGGTGATGTTCGGTACATAGTTTCAGTCGATATCAAGGCCCGACAAGATCAATTTCCAGGCCAGAACGCAGATCAGTTGATAAACACTTCATCAACCATTAACCACAGGCTGCGGTTTCTGGGATTCCCATCTGCGATTTTGCGCATGGGTTTGGCGACCAGTTTGTAGTATTTGAAATCGGAAGGCGGCACTTCCATCGTCACACCCTGTATTTGAGCCTTTGCAGGCGCTTCCCCTTCCTGAAAGGTGGCACTCGTGATCAATTGCATTTGGCCTGGTTCGGACCCACCCCACAATTCCATCTCCCCGGGTGGCAAACAGATGGTGTAGCCGTTGCGGGCGAAGCTGAGTGTGATGTACTTCATGGGTGGCACCTTTCCCGCAAAGGAGAACTGTAACTCCATGTCTTCGTCGCGATAAGCGATCCAGGCCGGGTGCCGGTAAAATGCGGCCAGACCTTTCTCTCCATCGAACAATGTTTTGACCCCCTCACCTTTGTACCGCTCGTGGGGCTGAGTGAGTAGCGCAAGACTGTCCGGGCGGTATCCCTTTCTAAAGAAATAGAACTCCGCCTCTTCGCTACTCAGCCACCCGTTCTTGAACGCCCGCGCACGCACGACACCATAGTGATCCAGTGGAATGGGCTGTTCATAAACGGGACCCGCCACGCTGTCCACTGCCGCGCCGTCAAGTGCATAGCGAATAACGGTACCGGGAAGGTTGTGATTCAGGATGACTTTTTCATTCGGGCCGAGCACAGCCGTCTTGTTGCCGAGCATCGGCGGATTGAGTTGCAGAATCTCCGTCGTGTCGGGCACATAGCCCACCTCCCATTTGATATGCGGAAACGCTTTCGAGAGCTCGGCCGCTATTTCGGGAGATACGGGCGTGTTCCATATATAGACTTCCCGGAGTGACGGCGAAGTTGCGAGTAAGCGCAGGCTCTCTTCCGTCACTTTCGTGCCCGCCAGCGATAAGGAGCGCAGTACAGGCAAGCGGGCGAGCGAGGCCAGCCCGCTTCCGGTAATGGCAGTATTGTTGAGGTTGAGAATCTCAAGCCGGGGGAAGTTTTCAATTGTTTTGAGTGCTTCATCCTTGACCGGCATCTTTGAAAGATTCAAAGCAACAAGCTGGTCGCTGACTTCGCGAAGCTCTTCGAGGTAGCGATTTTCGTATGATCCTTTAAGATAAAAGTCCGCCTGTATAGCAGGCTCGTTGCGTGCGATCTGGAAGACGGAACGGTTGGGGATGTTGAGTCTTTCAATCTTTTCCGGCGACGCAAATTTGAACGTGTATTGCTGTTGTACGAGATTGAGTTGTTGATAGCGCGGAATAATCACGGAAGCGAGGGTGTGTAGCGTATCCGCTTCTTCCAGGTCCCGCAGTTCTTTCGTTGTGTTCGCGCCCCGATCAATCCACAATTGGATAAAGGCTAGTTCATCTTCCGTTAGTTGCGCCTTGTCTTTTGGTGGCATGTGCTCATCATGCTCCAGCGGCAGCAACAATTTTTCAACGAGAAGGCTATTGGCCGCATCAGACGGCTTCCACAAAGGCCCGTCTTTCCCTCCTTTTTCAATGTGCTCAAGCGAAGTCAGTATCAGATTGCCCTTGGCTTTGTTGATGTTGTGACATCCGTAGCATTTAGATTCAAAGATCGGCTCGATCGTCGCCGTGAAGACAGTCGTGGAATCGGTGATCACCCTGGCCACTCGTGGCGGCTCGGTTTGCAGCGGTGCAAGCAGAAAATTGCTACCGTGTGTCAGTGCCGCGCCGTAATGTCCCGTCAGTATGACTACCAGTACACCCGCTGCACCTGCTACCCTTCTGAAGGATTCTTTCTTCACAGCGATGAGCGCCCAGCAAATAAAACTCAGCGCAACGCCCAGCCACTTATGAAGCCAAAGTTGGTCGCTGCTAAAGGTCCCTTCCAGTGACAGCAACAACCCCATCAACGTTGTGAGGGAAGCGGTCAAAGCAGTGAAGTGCAACAGCAAACTGAGCAAGTCCTCTACCCCTTTTCCTTCGAAGTATCGACGCGAAAACGCCAACACGACGGTTAGCAGCAGCAGTGTGATCGGCAGATGAAGCAACAGCGGATGCATTCTTCCGAAGGCCTGCAACGCCAACGGCAATTCGATCCGGCTTTCAAATACCAGAATAAAGACGATGAGGATCTGAACTGTAAAGACAGTGTCGGCAACAATTCTCTTGAGACGTTCCATGACTATGCCAAGATCGGCGTAACAACCTTTCCTCCTACATCGGTCAGCCTGTACCTTCTGCCAAGGTGTTTGAAAACAAGTTTTTCATGGCTTAGTCCCAATACGTGCAGCACCGTGGCGTGAAAGTCGTTCACGTGCACCGGATCCTTCACAATGTTGTATCCGAACTCGTCGGTTTCGCCGTAAGTGACACCGGGCTTGATCCCGCCACCCGCCATCCAGATCGTGAAGCATTTCGGGTGGTGGTCACGGCCGTAGTTGTCAACACCAAGGCTGCCCTGGCAGTAATTTGTTCTTCCGAATTCACCACCCCAGATGACGAGCGTTTCATCCAGCAAACCACGTTGCTTCAGGTCCATGACCAGTGCCGCAGAAGCGCGGTCAACATCCTCGGCCTGCAAGGGCATCTCACCCGTCAGGTTGCCGTGCTGGTCCCAACCCTGGTGATACAATTGCACGAACCGCACGCCAGCCTCAGAAAGCTTCCTCGCCAAAAGACAATTGGCAGCATAGGTCCCGGGTACCAGACAGTCCGCACCATACATCTTGACAATATCATCGGGTTCATTCGTAACATCTGTCAACTCAGGAACAGCCGTCTGCATGCGGTAAGCCATTTCGTATTGCTGAATGCGCGTTTGAATTTCCGGGTCACCGAATTCCTGATAGCCGAGGCTGTTCAGTTCTGACAAGTGATCCAGCATTTTGCGTGTTCTTGCCCGGTCCGTTCCCGTGGGATCATTCAGATACAACACCGGCTCTTCGCCGCTGCTGAACTGAACACCCTGGTGAATGCTGTCGAGAAATCCATTTGTCCATAACTTGGAATACACCCCCTGGCCGTTACCCCTGCCGCGGGAGAGCAAGACACAGAAGGACGGCAGGTTTTTGTTTTCACTGCCAAGGCCATAACTCAGCCAAGCACCCATGCTCGGACGGTTTCCCTGCTGCGCACCCGTCTGCATAAACGTCAATGCGGGGTCATGATTGATGGCTTCCGTGTGCAGCGTCTTAACGAAGCAAAGTTCATCGACGATCTTCGCCATGTTCGGAAAGAGCTCGCTGACCCAGGCACCTGATTGACCGTATTGCTGAAATTTGAAGTGCGATCCTACAAGGGGGAAGTGCGATTGGTTAGCCGTCATCCCGGTCAGCCGTTGACCCATGCGCACAGAAGCGGGAAGCTCCTCGCCGTGCATCTTGTTCAGCAACGGCTTATAGTCAAAGCTTTCAAGCTGTGAAGGTGCACCGTTCTGGAAAAGGTAGATCACCCTTTTCGCTTTTGGTGCGAAATTCGGAATGCCTGTTACGGGCATAGCCGCCTCCTCTTCCCCCGTCAGCAATCCCGGTACCAGAAGTGATCCGAGTGCCACACTGCCGAGCCCCAGGCTCAATTTCCCCAGGAAATGGCGCCGGTTAACATTCAGCCTGCTTTCTAAAAATTCGTTCATTTCTGCTCTTGGTTTCTATTTTGTAATGGCTTCGTCCATGTTGTACATCGTCGTAATTACCTGCGTCAATGCAGCGGTTGCCGCGAAGTCAGGCACCTCCACATGTTTGTATTCGCCTACGTCCAGTTTCTGCTTTGCTTTTTCCGGTTCGCCCGCATAGTACTGATGTTCATCCTCGTAATATCTTTTCAGGATCTCAAGCTCTTGCTCTTCGGCCTTTCTGCAGAGTATGCGCCTGAATGCCGTTGCAATTTTCTCGTCCGGAACAAGGTCTTCTTCAAGCATCAGGCGTTCGGCCAGCACGCGCGACGCCTCAAGTACCATCGGGTCATTCATCATAATCAGTGCTTGCAGCGGCGTGTTCGTCGACACACGCTGCACTTCACATTGATCGCGGTTGCTTGCATCGAACATCAGCATCACCGGTGGCGGGACGGTGCGTTTGATGAAATTGTACATGCCTCTCCTGTATAAGTCATCGCCGTGATCCTGCACATAATTCGCCAGCGCGCCGCGGCCCGAGGTCGACAACTCCCAGATACCGTCGGGTTGGTAAGGCTTCACACTCGGCCCGCCAATTTCTTCCACGAGCAACCCACTACTGGCCAGCACCATATCCTTGATGTGTTCTGATGACATGCGCACCCTGGGTCCATGCGACAAATATTTGTTTTCGGGATCAACCGCCAACTTGGCCTCGGAAACTACCGCAGACTGCTGGTATGTCGCCGACATCACGAGTTGCTTGACAAGCCGCTTGATGTCCCAGCCGTGCTCCATGAAATCAACGGCCAGCCAGTCGAGCAACTCCGGATGCGTAGGCAAATCGCCCTGCATACCGAAATCGCCGGAAGACTTTACAATCCCCTGTCCGAAGATGTGTTGCCAAACGCGGTTGACAAACACACGCGATGTCAGCGGATGGTCTTTATCCAGGAGCCATTTCGCCAGACCAAGACGGTTTTTCGCAAAGCGCGTCGTGTCAAACGGGTAGACGGCCTCGGGCACGCCAAAATCTACCAGCTCGCCGGGAACACTGTAGACGCCGCGCACGAGCACGTGTGTGGGCCTCAGTACGGAACTGTCTTTCATCACCATCACCTGCACCGGGTCGTCCTCCTTTTTGTTGACGAAGTTCAGAATGCCTTCTACATCTTCATCGGTAATCTGTATACGCGGAGGGTCCGCCAGCGAGGCAAGCTGAATGTCACCCACCAGTCCCTTTTCCGGAACCTGGTTGAAAAATGCAAAAGTGCTGAAGTACTCCTTCTGGGAAATCGGATCATACTTATGGTCATGGCATTTGGCACATTCGAGCGTAAGCGCCATAAATGCCTTTCCAAATGTGTTCGTGCGATCGGTGACGTATTCAATTCTGTATTCCTCGTCGATGACGCCACCCTCTTGTGTAATCTTGTGATTGCGGTTGAACCCTGTCGCGAGCAACATTTCCTTATTGGGATTGGGAAGCAGGTCTCCCGCGAGTTGCCAGGTCAGAAATTTGTCGTAAGAATAATTCTCGTTAAAGGCGTGAATGACCCAGTCGCGCCACGGCCACATCGTGCGATAGCCGTCATCCTGGTATCCGTGTGAATCAGCATAGCGTGCCACGTCCAGCCAGTACACAGCCATTTTTTCTCCGTAATGCGGACTCGCAAGCAGCTCATCCACCACCTTTTCGTACGCATCCGGAGACGGATCATTGAGGAACCGCTCTTGCTGGTCAATGTCGGGGGGGAGCCCCGTCAAATCAAAGCTCACCCGCTTCAGCAGCCGTTCCTTGTCCGCCTTTTTATTGGGTTGCAGATTGCGCTCCTCCATCTTTGCCAGCACAAACCGGTCGATTTCGTTTTCGACCCAGTCATCGTCTACATCGGGCACCGGTGCCTTTTTCGGTGCGATAAACGCCCAGTGCTTCTGATATTTTGCGCCCTGGGCGATCCATTTTTCAATGAGCTTTACCTCGTAGTCACTCACTTTCAGATTCGAGTATGGCGGTGGCATTACCTGCGCGGTATCCTCGGAGGTCAGCCGTCTGAACATTTCGGATTCATGCGGTTTCCCGCGGATAATAACGTGGGCTTCGGGGTTGTCCTGCAACGCCTGGTAGAGGCCGGCTTCGGTATCAAGACGGAGGTCAGCCTTCCGGTAATTCGCATCCGGACCGTGACACTTGAAACAACGATCGGACAAGATTGGACGGATGTGGAAGTTGAAATCGACTACTTCCGGAATGCGCTCTGCCGTGGCCGTCGACGGCGACGTACCCCCGCGAAGCAATATCACAATAATTGCAAGAAGACAGCCGATCGCCACATACCACCAGTACTTCGACAAAAACCTCATAGCGCTAATGGAAAAAGTGTCTTAAGATAGAAAATATTACCGGCTTAGTCCAACTCCAGCGATTCCGTTTGCCTGTATCCCGTGATCCTGACCACGCGGTCGGGGCCGATTTCCACAATCGCATAGTTGTTGTTTTCCAATCCACTCCCTTCGACGACCGCCTTCAACGTGTAGTAGTGAATGTCGTTGATTTTGTTGAGACTTCCGTTATGGTAGTGTCCCTGAAACACGACCAGTACATTTCCCGCCTCGTCCAGGATGGAACATACCTCGCTGGCATTATTCGGACAATGAATCCTGTGCGCAGGCGCAAACGCAGCCGCGTCAAGTTGCTGGTGAACGAAAACCACCGTCGGACTTTTCCGGTGCTTTCGCAAATCCGCCTTCAGCCAGCGTAGTTGCTCCCCGGGAATGTGCACATCCCTCCAGTCAAAATTCCCCCGATCATAGGGCTTGCCGTCGGCCATATAGTTCGCGTCCAGTACGACAAAATGAAATCCTTTTGTGTCGAACGAGTAGTAGTTTTCCGCCTTCTCAAAACCGTGATTCGCAATCCCGCTCAGAAACTGTTGTTTTGAAATGCTGTCGTGGTCGTGGTTACCGAGCACATGATAGAGCGGACCATTAAACTTCCTTAACGCACGCTCTATCGTGTCGAGAAAGCGGAGGGTTTCATCCGCCTGGGGTTCGACTCCCTGATCTTTAAGGTCTCCGAGTTCGATCAGGAAATCGACTTTTTGTTCATTCATCAATGCAACGCACTCCGAAACCTTTTCCAACGACTGACGGTAATACCGGTTATTTGCGGGCGAACGCTCCGCGTAGTGTGGATCGGTAATAATGCCGAATCGTATCGTTTCTGTTTTTTTCCAACCAAACGCGGTGCCCGGGAGCGCAGCCGCACCGAGCACTGTGGTAGCGGTCTCTACAAATTTCCGCCGGTTCATACTTGTCATCGCGTTTATCACTGTTCGCTATCTGATTCAAAATGTTCTTTGAAAGAAAACGAAAAAGCTATGCCGTTCCCACCGCTGCCTTCGCTTTTTCACTCTGGGGAGCCATTTGCCAGATCACGGGCACGTTCTCATCGAACCATTCAGGATACACCGGCTCATAAAGTTTCTCCACTGCATTTCTTTTAATTTTCATCGAAGGCGTCAACAGCCCATTGGCGATCGACCATTCATCGGCCACGACGATGACGGCATGAAGTTGTTCATGCTTCTCAAGGTCACTATTGACGCGCTTCAGATCGTTGAGCAGTCGGGCCTCCACATCCCTTTGCGACCGGCTACGGCCTGATGCAGACAGCGTAACCAACGCCATAGGTTGCGCAAGCCCTTTGCCGACCACACATGCATGATCGATATCGGTGTTGATCGACAACTTCAACTCGATCGGAGCCGGCGCCACAAACTTCGCTTTCGCGGTCTTGAATTGATCTTTTATCCGCCCGGTGATCGTCAGGAATCCCTGTGCGTCGACAGTTCCCTGATCGCCCGTGCGGAGAAATCCTTCCTCAGTAAATACCGAGGCAGTGGTTTCCGGATCTTTGTAGTAGCCTTTCATCAGCGCGGGATGTCGCACGAGAATTTCTTCATTTTCGCCAATGCGCACATCGACCTCGGGCCACGGTTGCCCTACTGTGCCGTTTCGGATCAGGCGAAAATTGGAATGCGAATATGCCGTGTTCTCGGTCATGCCATACGTTTCCCTGATGTCCATTCCGAGTTTGTTAAACCACCCTAAAAGGGCAACAGGCGTGGGCGCCGCGCCACACACGACCACCCGTGCCTTCGCGAGGCCCAGTTTTTTTAGGATGGCGCGCTTCACAAATATGTTGACGCCGGGCAGCGCGAGCAACCGGTCGAGTTTCCGCTGCGGCATCTTTTCCAGAACGCCTTCTCTGAATTTGGTAAATATCCGCGGCACACCTCCGAAGATGGAGGGCCGCTCGTGTTGAAGATTTTCCATAAAGGTCTCAAGGGAACCCGCAAACGAAATGGCACTTCCCGAAGAGATCGCCACCATCTCCATCAGGGCACGCTCGGCAATGTGACTTAGAGGAAGGTACGAAAAGAAGCGTTGTGGTTTTGTGAGCCGCAGGTAAGTTTTCACTTGTACGCCTACAAATCCGAAAGCGCCGAAGGAAAGCATCGCCCCTTTGGGCGTACCTGTGGTGCCCGACGAGTACACAATGCTTGCGATGTCGTCGGGATCGCGAAGCTCACTTTGATGCAATGGTTGATGACTCGTCAGAATATCTTCCCAACGGTCGCCGTCGGCGGGTCCGTAGAGCGGGAAACTGATCTTGCGCACATCGCTTTTGATCGCATCTCGCTGTGCGTCATAGTCGTCGAGTTTGCCGAGGAAGATGACCCGCGCCCCACTATGTTCGAGCACCTGCGTGAGGGCTGCGGCGGGGAGTGTTGGATAGAGGGGCACACTCACATGGCCCGCCATCATGATGGCAAGGTCCGCCATGATCCAGTGTGCGCAGTTTTTCGACAGTATCGCGATATTCGATGCCGCTGGAAGGTCAAGCGCCAGCAGCGCCGAAGCAAGGCGGCGAATTTCGTTTCCCGACTGCTTGTAAGTCCATGACTTCCAGATGTCCGAAACAGGCTGTCTCAGAAAAACGGCATCGGGAGTGTCCCTTTCCCATCGGTAAAATGCCGAAAGCGGTGTTTCCTGCGTGTCGCTCATAGCCCAATCTAGTAAAAATTTTATTTGTTTCGATTTTTGAATTCTTCAGGGAGAACAGGCTACTTTCGCACATGGACAAATCTTCGAAGAAACTGTTCTTGCTGGACGCGTACGCCCTGATTTATCGCGCACATTTCGCTTTCACAAAGACGCCGCGTATTAACTCAAAAGGCCACAACACTTCCGTTCCTTTTGGATTCACCAACACCCTCCTCGAAGTCATCCAGAAACAAAAACCGACACACATCGGCGTCGCCTTTGATACCTCAGCGAAAACCTTTCGCGACGAAATCTACAGCGAATACAAGTCCACACGCCAGGAAACGCCCGAAGATATCCGCTACGGTGTGCCGATTTGTAAAGACATTATCCGCGGCTTCAATATCCCCATTCTCGAACTGGATGGTTATGAGGCCGACGACATTATCGGAACGCTTTCCGCACAGGCATGTACACAAGGGTTCGAGGTGTTTATGATGACACCTGACAAAGACTTCGGACAACTCGTCAATGATTGCGTCTTTCTCTACAAGCCGGCATACATGGGCAACGCCGTCGACGTGCTCGGCGTCAAGGAAGTATGTGAGAAGTGGGACATTGAAGATGTCTCACAAGTCAGGGACATGCTTGGCCTTCAGGGCGACACTTCCGATAACATTCCAGGCGTACCGGGAATCGGACCCAAAACGGCCGCCGCGCTCCTGAAGAAATACGGATCCGTCGAAAACATTGTCGCTCATGCCGACGAACTCAAGGGAAAACAAAAGACACTCTTCGAACAATACGGCGATCAGGCTATCCTTTCCAAGCAACTCGCCACGATCATCACTGACGTTCCTATCGCATTCGACGAAGAAGCATTGCGCTATTCCGGTCCCAACATCGAGGTACTGAAACCCATCTTTGACGAGTTGGAGTTCAAGGCCATTGCCGCCAGAGCCTTCGGCGACAGCGGAAACGTCACTGCACCGCCGGTTCAAAAAAGTCCGCAGCTTTCCATGTTTGGAAAAACGCCCGCTGCCGGCCCGGAGTCCGAAAAGAAGTCGTTCGACAGCGAAAAAACAAAATACTTTCTTGCCGACCTTCCGGAATTGCGCAGGGCGTTGGCCGAAAAGCTTGGACAACAAAAGCGTATCGCCATCGAAACCATTTCCGATGATGCGCCCAACTTTAACTACCAACTGAAAGGCGTTGCTTTTGCCTTCAATGAAGATGAGGCGCACTTCGTCCCCGTCACCAACGCGGAAGAAGCGGATCAGATCGCCAAGGAATTCAAACCGATTTTCGAAAATGAAGCGATTGCCAAAGTAGGCTACAACCTCAAAAGCACGATGCTGTTGTTGAAAAAATACGAAGTGGGCGTGCAGGGGCCGATGTTTGATCCGATGTTGGCGCACTACCTGATCGAACCCGAAGCATCGCATAGCCTTGCCGTGCTATGCGCGCAATACCTCAATTACGAATTACTCGCCGACCCGAACTCGAAACAAAAGAACCAGGTGTGTGAACGCGCCGACAAGATATTTCAACTTCAGGGCCCCGTGGAGAAAGACCTGGAAGCCCGAACGCACACGAAACTAATGCAAGAGATTGAAATGCCGCTCGCAAAAGTGCTTGCGGCCATGGAATTCGAAGGCGTCAAAGTGGATGTCGGCGCGCTCGGCAAGATGGCGGAAGACTTGAAAGTTGAAATCGAACGGGTGCAGAAAGAAATCTACGAGATCTCAGGTGTTGAATTCAATATCGGGTCGCCCAAGCAGCTGGGCGAAGTTTTGTTCGAGAAAATGAAACTCATCGACAAGCCTAAGAAGACCAGGACCGGGCAATTCGCAACTGGCGAAGAAGTGCTGCAGGGGCTCGCAACGGAACACGAGATCGCGCAGAAAATACTGGACTATCGCGAATACGATAAACTGCGGTCGACGTATGTTGAAGCGCTGCCGCGGATGATCAGTCAGTATGACGGCCGCATCCATACCGACTACCGACAGGCGTGGGCGGTAACGGGCCGGCTAAGCTCGAACAACCCGAACCTGCAGAACATTCCTATCCGCACCGAGAAGGGAAGGGCGATCCGCAAAGCCTTCGTCGCCCGTAACGAGGATTACCTGTTTATGTCGGCAGACTACTCACAGATTGAATTGCGCATAGCCGCCTCGTTCGCCAGGGACGAAACGATGATCGAAGCGTTTCGCACAAAGCGCGACATCCACACCACCACTGCCGCCAAAGTCTTCAAGGTGGCGCTGGAAGACGTTACACCTGACATGCGCCGCAAAGCCAAGGAAGTCAATTTCGGAATTCTGTACGGCAGTACCGCGTTTGGCCTTTCCCAAAACCTGCGCATTCCCCGAAGCGAGGCGGTCGAGATTATCAAAGCTTACTTTCAGGAGTTTTCCGCCATCAAGCGCTACATGGATAACGCGATCAATACCGCACGTGAAAAAGAATATGTCGAAACGCTTATGGGTCGCCGCCGCTATCTTCGCGACATCAACTCGCGCAATGTCAGCACCCGCGGGTTTGCTGAGCGGAATGCGATCAACGCCCCTATTCAGGGCACTGCCGCAGACATCATCAAGATTGCTATGGTCAACATTCACGACTGGCTGCTCAAAGAGAAGTTGAAGACGCGAATGACCATGCAGGTGCATGATGAACTTGTGTTCGATGTCCACAAAGATGAGGTCGAACACGTGCGTGAAAATGTCCGCCGCCTGATGTGCAGTGCCGTTGAACTCGAAGTGCCAATGGAAGTGGAAGTTGGTGTGGGCGACAACTGGCTGGATGCGCACTAGTTGTTGGCTGTT